>JBECKV010000163.1:0-5285 GCA_040235495.1 Porticoccaceae bacterium | reverse complement strand
GCGGTCTACGCCTGGAAGGGCGAAACCGAGGACGAGTACGAATGGTGTATCGAACAGACCATCCTCAAGGATGGCAAACCCTGGGACGCCAATATGGTGCTCGATGACGGCGGTGACCTGACCGCCATCCTGCATGAAAAATACCCCCAGGTGCTCGATGGGGTCCACGGCATCACCGAGGAGACCACCACCGGTGTTCACCGCCTCTACGAGATGCTGAAAAAAGGCCAGTTGAGAGTGCCCGCCATCAACGTCAACGACGCGGTTACCAAGTCGAAAAACGACAATAAGTATGGCTGCCGCCACAGTCTCAACGACGCGGTCAAACGCGCCACCGATCACCTGCTGGCCGGCAAGAAAGCCTTGGTCATCGGCTACGGTGATGTCGGCAAGGGTTCGGCCCAGTCGCTGCGCCAGGAGGGCATGATCGTGCGCATCAGCGAGGCCGACCCCATCTGCGCCATGCAGGCCTGCATGGATGGTTTTGAAGTGGTATCACCCTACATCGACGGCATCAACGATGGCAGCCCCGGCCGCATCAATCGAGCCCTGCTCGGCCAGATCGACCTCGTGGTCACCGCCACCGGCAATATCAATGTCTGCGACCGCAATATGCTTAGCGCCCTGAAAAACGGCGCGGTGGTGTGCAACATCGGTCACTTCGACAACGAAATTGAAACCGCCTGGATGCGACGGAACTGGCATTGGGAACAGGTGAAACCCCAGGTGCACACAATCTACCGGGGCCTCAGCAGGGAAGCCGCCAAACACGACCACATAATTTTGCTCAGCGAAGGCCGGCTGGTGAACCTGGGCAATGCCACCGGCCACCCCAGCCGGGTAATGGATGGCTCCTTCGCCAACCAGGTGCTGGCCCAGATTCATCTGTTTGAACAAAAGTTCGCCGACCAGGATCAACAACAACAGCAAAAACTGTTGGGGGTGGAGGTTTTACCCAAGCACCTGGACGAGGAAGTGGCTGCCCATATGGTGAAAGGGTTTGGCGGGGTTACCACCCGCCTCACCCAGGCCCAGGCCGACTATATCAACGTCAGCGTTGACGGCCCCTTCAAGCCTGACAGCTATCGCTACTGATTGCTCAATCCCGCCCCGTTATCAGAGAATAGGTGGAGATTACGTGAGCGATCGAAGCTGGCCTTTAAGTTTTGAATTTTTCCCGCCCAAGACCGACGCCGGCAAGGAAAAACTGCTAAGTGCACGCTGCGTACTCGCGGCGTACCGGCCGAATTTTTGTTCCGTGACCTATGGCGCCGGGGGTTCGACCCGTGTTAACACCCGGGACACGGTACTGGAAATCCGCGCTGCCGGCCTGGATGTGGCGCCCCACCTTTCCTTTGGCGGCGACAACGCGGCGGCCATACGCGATTTGCTGTCGACCTACCGGAGCGCCGGCGTCAACCGCGTCGTCGCCCTGCGCGGCGACCTGCCCACCGGCATGGGCGGATTAACCGAGCTGGTTCACGCCAATGAGCTGGTCGCCTTTATCCGCGAGCACTTTGGCGATGACTTCACCATCCATGTCGCCGCCTATCCGGAAATTCACCCCGAGGCCGTCTCTTACCAGGCCGATATCCACTGGCTGGCGGAAAAGTTCCAGGCCGGCGCCAATGCCGCCATTACCCAGTATTTCTATAATATCGATGCCTACTGGTACTTTATCGACCAGTGCCGGAAAGCCGGCATCGACCAGGCCATCGTGCCCGGGATCATGCCGATCACCAACTTCCAGAGTCTGGCGCGCTTCTCCAGTAATTGCGGGGCCGAGATCCCCCGCTGGATCAGCCAACGCCTGCGACACTACGGCGACGACCCGGATTCGGTTCGAAACTTCGGCATCGATGTGGTGAGTAAATTGTGCGAACAACTGCTCGATGGAGGCGCGCCGGGTCTGCATTTCTACACCATGAATCAGGCCGAGCCGGTCACCACCATCCTCGCCAACCTGGGCCGTCGACCGGCCTGAATCCGGCCATGCGCGTTCCCCGCATCTTTTCCGACCGGACGCTGGCCGAAGGCGGGGACATTGCGCTGGAAGCCGGCGCCGCCAGGCACCTGCTATCGGTGTTGCGCCTCAGGCCCGGCGACGCCCTGATCGTATTTAATGGCCGCGGTGGCGAATACCGCGCCCGGCTGCTCACCGCCGACGGCAAACAGGCGCGCGTTCGACTGGAGCATTACCAGGAGGGCCCGCCACCCTCCCCCTTGCGGATTACCCTCGCAGTGGGTCTGTCAAAAGGCGAGCGCATGGACTGGGTGATCCAAAAAGCCGTGGAGTTGGGTGTACAGCGAATCTGCCCGCTGGTTACCGAACGCTGCGAAGTGCGTCTCAAGGGCCAGCGCGCCGAACGTAAATCGCGCCACTGGCAGGCCATTGCCGAAAGCGCCTGTGAGCAGAGCGGCCAGAATCTCGTTCCCCGGATAGCCGCGCCGGTGGCGCTTCAGATGGCTCTGGCCGAAGCCGAGCAAGGCGCTGACGCCTGCAAACTGATACTCGACCCAAGGGCCAGTCAAAGCCTCGCATCCCTGCTCGATTCCAGGCCCCCAGGGCAAATAACCGCGGTGATTTTATTATCCGGCCCGGAAGGCGGTTTCACTGACGCGGAGGTCGATCTCGTCACCAGACACGGATTTACCGCCGTTAGCCTCGGGCCGAGGGTACTGCGTACCGAAACCGCGCCTCTTGCCGCCTGCGCCCTGCTCCAGGGTCATTGGGGCGACTGGCGCTAAGCTGACGCGTCGCTGCGCCCTCTCCATCCCGCGGTATTTTTGCATTGATCTCCCTGGCGCACTCGCGCTAGTCTAGGGCGATACTAAAAACAATAATCCAACCGAGCGGAACGCGCCTACCATGCAAGATGCCCCAGGAACTCCAGTAAACGACAAAGCCCGCCCGGGTAGCAGCGTATTTTTCGGCTGGAAAAACGTGGGCCTGCTGTTTGGTGTGTACATGTTCGCCATTGGCTTCGTTTATTACTGCTTCAATGTGATTTTCCCGGAGATGGTCAACGACCGGGGCTGGAAGCGTGGTGACGCCTCCTGGGCCCAGACCATTCACGGCTTGCTGTACGGCGTATTCGTGCCCGCCGCCGCTATCGCGACCAATAAATTCGGCGCCCGCGCCACCATACTGCTGGGTATCGCGGTGCTCGTCGTCGGCTGCGTTTTGCTGGGAACCGGCACACATTCAATTGCTTCCTGGACCTTGATCTGAGGGGTGCTCATGGCTTTTGGCTTTACCTTTGCCGGGGTAATCCCTATTCAAACCACGGTCACACACTGGTTTGACCAGCACCGCGCAACCGCCATCGGCCTGGTGATGAGCGCCGCCGGCGTCGGCGGATTTATCGCCCAGCCACTGTTCACATGGATCATCCAGAACCTTGGCGGCTGGCAGGCCGGCTGGCTGAGTGCCACGGGCTTTGCCCTGGCCGCCGTCGGCCTGGCCGCGCTGGTGGTCAATAAACCAGCGGATCGGGGTCAGCACCCCGACGGAGTACCGCACACCGAGGAATCTCGGGAGGCTCAGCGCGCCAACTCGAAAACCTATAAAACCCGGGATTTCTGGTCGCTGCGCGAAGCCCTGCGCACGCCCGCCCTGTGGTTGCTGATTATTTTGTTTCTGGGCGGGGTCATGCCACTCTATCTGCTCGTCGTTCATGGCGTTCTGCACCTGACCGACCTCAACTACGACGGCATGCAAGCGGCCAGTGTATTGAGTTTCATGCTGGCTGGCAGCGCCTGCGCCCGCTTTCCGATCGGCTGGCTCGGAGACCGGATAGAGCCGAAACTAATTATGTTCGTACTGTTTATCATCTCGGTAATCGCCATCAGCATTATCTGGCAGGCGCCAAATCTGGGACTGCTGTTGCTGGCCGGCGCAATGTTCGGTGCCGCCTATGGCGGCACCCTGGTGATGATGCCGACCATGGTAGCCAATTATTTCGGCGCCGCGTCCTTTGCCAGTATCAACGGCTTCATTTTTCCGGTGCAGATCGTGGTGGCCAGTATGATCCCCGTCGCCGCCGGGTATATCGCCGATACTACCGGCAACTACGACCTGTCATTTATGAGTCTGATCGGCTTCACGGTCATTGCCGCGCTCGGCACCCTGACTATCAGACCGCCGCTCAAACCGGCCGTGGCATGATCCCTTCAGTGAAGCCGGTATCGATGTGGCGGCTTGCGCAAGTAGATCAGGAGCGCGCCGAGATACACCAGCAGGGACGCGTACATGGTCTTGCGCCAGGCGCTCTTCGCGGGCCTTAATATTTCAAACTCCCGTACATAGATGGTTTCGCAGGCGCCATTGCCGGTGTCCGTGCGCACGGTGCTGGTGCCGCGCAGGGGGTTGCCTTCACTCTGATAGGCGGCCAGCCAGCCGCGGATGTGAATCTGATCGCCAACCCTGACAGCAGCGACCTTATCCCTGATCGCGGGGTCATCGGAGATCAGATGGTTGTTGGACAGCTGGTCCATTCGAAACCGTTCCCAGGCCGCTCGATCCCTGGTTTCGACATTGCAGGTGAACTGGCCATTCCAGAAATCCAGACGACTGAGCAGGGGATTCAGGGCACTCTCTCGCCAGACCACGCAGATGTCGGCCATGTTCAGGTGGTCATTCCATGATTTGTGCAGCATGGCGTCGCCATCATGATGGCGGAAGGACACCACCAGGCCCCACAGTTCATAGTCATGGCTGGGCTCCACTCGATAGCCCACTCCCTTGAACGGCGCGTCAAAAGGATCTATCCGAAGCACGCTTTGCAGGGGCTCTCGTCCGATCTCGGAGATGAAATCGATCTTTTGGGGGAGGTCGTTACGTTTCCAGCAGGACACCAGCAATAACGCGAAGCTGGCCCATAGAATCAGGCGCGGAAAAATGGCTCTGGCTCCCTTGTCTGCCCGTTATGTCCCCATGATTCCCGGCCACTTCGGCTTCAGGGGCTCGCGACCCCGGAGCCGTTCGCGGGGGTGTCGGGTACAACAGGGGCCGCATGCCAGCCGGTGTTTCCCGATCAGCGGATCTTGCCTGGCGTCCACGGGGAAATCACGCGCGATCCGTGCCCCGATCGGCGGGTATGCGGTGACCATCACCCGTGCGTCCGGGTCGATAGCGGCGCTGCCGTAACGCCGGTGGTGGTCACCGGTCTGGCCGCGCGGCACGCGCCTGCCACCGAGTGTCTTCCTCGCTTTAACGATGACCGGGGATGATCACGCCGCTTTGATCTCCAGTTCCGCCAGAGCCTCGCGGTCACAGACCGGCG
>JBECKV010000132.1:0-14690 GCA_040235495.1 Porticoccaceae bacterium | reverse complement strand
TCAGGGTCGCGGAGCTGGGACGATTCGCCGAAAAGCAGATCCAGCTGAAACCCGGCAAATACGTCGCCGAGGGCATTCGCAAGGGGTATCGCGATGTTCGTGTTGACTTCACGGTCAGTGGCAGCGGCGCCAGCGGTGCCATTGAAATTGCCTGCACGGAGGCCATTTGATGGCTGGCGGTGAGAGGCACCCCGGTCACTCCGAGAGTCAGGAATCGGCGCTAAACCCGGCGGCATTTGTGCCCACCGACGACCACGCCGTCGAGGCCATTGACTTCGTGCCGGTCGCCCCCACTGGGGTCAGGCAGGGCCGTCGTTTGCCTCTGCTCGCGGTGATACTGACACTGGTCGTGGCCGTGAGTGGGCTGATTCTGTGGTTTTTGATTACCGCCAGAACGCTGGTGATACAGACCCAGCCAGCCCATGCCGATATCGAGATTGAAGGCGGCTTCGCCATCGCGCTCGGCAACACCCTGCTCCTGCTTCCGGGGAGTTATCAGTTACGGGCTTCGGCCGAAGGCCATGAATCCCTGAATCAGGCGTTGATCATCGCCGATCAGGCTCACCAAACCCTGGCGCTGACACTGGTGAAACTACCTGGGGTACTGGCGGTAAGGAGCACGCCCAGCGGCGCCAGCATCGCACTCGACGGCGAACAGCGGGGCGTATCGCCGCTCACCCTCGCCGGGCTAGAGGCCGGTACTTACCAACTCGCCGTCAGTGCGCCGCGTTACCTGCCGTTGGAGCAGACCGTGGAGGTGGCGGGCCTGGGACAGACCACGCACGTGGATATCAGCCTGCAAGGCGCCTGGGGCGAAGTCACGTTCACCACTTCGCCACCGGGAGCGCTGATCGTGGTCGGCGACAGAGAAGCGGGAAAAACGCCAGCCAGCGTCGAGGTGCTGGCCGCGGGCGAGGACGTCAGTCTGAGCCTGCCCGGCTATAAAACCTGGCGGCAAACGGTGCAAGTGGCCATCGGCGAGCAGCTGCAGTGGCCGGAAATAAACCTTCAGGTGGCCGATGCCCGCCTACGCCTGGCATCGCGTCCGGCCGGCGCCAATATCACGCTCAACGGTGAATTCCAGGGTAAAACGCCAATGGACATCGATGTGCAACCCAATACCCCGCAACAACTGAGTCTGTTCCTACCCGGCTACCACAACGCCAGCGAAAGTGTAGTCTTGCGCTCGGGCGAACAGCGTCAACTCAGCATTACCCTGGAACCCAGACTCGGCAGCCTCGATATCGACAGCAAACCATCCGGCGCCCGGCTCATCCTTGACGGCCGGGAGCACGGCACTACGCCGACATCGGTGACCCTGCCCGCCCGCCCCTGGCAACTGGAGCTGCGCAAACCCGGATACGCCACCGTTAGCAGGAGCATCACGCCAACTCCCGGCGTCCCCCAGCGCCTACTGATTAGCCTGGAAAGCAGCGCGGCCGCGGCCAGCGCGAGTCTCGCCGAGGCCATAGCCACGCCGCTCGGACAAGGCCTGAAATTGTTCCGGCCCAGGGGCAACTTGACGATGGGCTCCTCGCGACGGGAACAGGGACGCCGGGCTAACGAAGTTCAGCGGCAGGTACGCCTGGAGCGCCCTTTTTATTTTTCCGTGATGGAAGTCACCAATGAACAGTTTCGCAAATTCAACAGCCGTCACAGCTCTCGCCATGTAAATGGTAATACACTGGATTACCTGACCCAGCCGGTCGTCAACGTCAGCTGGACGGACGCGGCACGCTTTTGTAACTGGCTCAGTGAACAAGCTGGACTACCGGCTTTTTATATTGAAACGGACGGAGAGATTACTGGCGTGAATGCCGAATCCACGGGGTACCGATTGCCGACCGAAGCCGAATGGGCGTGGGTCGCGCGGCGCCGCGGCGACGGCTCGATGGCGACCTTCGCCTGGGGCGATGATTTTCCACCGGCAGCAAATGCGGCCAACATTGCCGATCGGCAGGCGGCTTCGGTGGCGACCCACATCATCGATAACTATAAGGACAATCACCTGGTGTCAGCGCCCGTGGGTAGCTACGCCGCCAATCACCACGGCATCCACGACCTCGGCGGCAATGTCTCGGAATGGGTCAACGACTACTACAGCATCACGACCGCGCTCGGGCAGCAAAACGGCACCGATCCCCTGGGGCCACGGAGTGGTCAATACCATGTCATAAAGGGACCCAGCTGGCGTCATGGCTCGCTCTCGCAACTGCGCCTGTCCTTTCGCGACTACAGTGATAAAGCCCGCGACGATCTCGGGTTCCGTATCGCCCGCTACGCGCAATAGGTCGGCCAGTCATGTCCAGCTCTGTCACCTCCACCCAGCAGCCAAGGCCTTATTCACGCACGCCGGTATTTGCATTGATAACGCTTGTTTTGCTGAACGGAGCCATTGCCAGAGCCGAGCCAACCGGCGCCGCCGACACCCGGCAATCCGGCCACGGGGAGGTGGTCGCGTCGTCCGACGACACTGAAACCGACGAAAAGCCAATCGCCAAATCCGCCGGTGGCGAGGGCGCCGGAAAACAGGTCGATACCCGGCCCCCAGGCACTGGCGATAAATTATTCAACCCCACGGAAAAAATATCGGAAGATTTTTCCGTTCCCTTTCCGGTGGATATCTAGCCCCGCTAAACTTGGACCCCATAATCACATCCCGGCCTGACGCGCCATCCCGTAACCATGAATAAAACCATTTCCTCGGAATTTATCTACCAGCTGTTCGCACTTTTCGCCGCCCTGGTGGTGGTGCACACCCTCTATGTGGCGCTAATCCGCCCCAGCGCCGCCGCCACCCTTGAAGCACAACTGGCCAGACAGGCCGCTGGCGAGACTATCGTTGCGGAACGAACCTTCGCCGTGGTGGTGAAGGACTACGAACAGGAAGCCTGCTTCATCCTGATGTTATGGGCCAGCGCCATCATGGCCTACAAGGCGCGCCGCGGTCTGCGCGAGCGCCGCTTACTGGCCCAGCCCCTGCTGCAACTGGAGGAGGGTAGCCGCATTCTGCCGGATGATGCGCGGCATCTGTCACGCCCTCTGCAGGCCCTGTCGCCCGAGCAGCAGACTTATCTATTACCGCGAGCACTGCTGACGGCCCTGCAACGCTTCAGCTCCACCAGGAATATCCAGGATGTCTCCAGCGCCATCAGCGATGTCTGCGAGAATGAATCGGACAAACTCGATTCCGAGCTGGCGATGGTGCGTTATATCGCCTGGGCGATTCCCTCCATCGGTTTTATCGGCACGGTGAGAGGTATCGGTGAAGCCCTGGGGCAGGCGCATCGGGCGGTCAGCGGCGATATCGTCGGGGTCACGGCCAGCCTTGGCGTCGCCTTCAATTCCACCTTCATCGCTCTGGTGCTGAGCATCGTGGTGATGTTTTTTATGCACCAGTTACAACTTCTGCAGGAACGCCTGGTGCTGGACAGCCACCAGTACTGCGACCAGAACCTGCTCCGGCATCTGAAAACCGCATAGGTCCGACCCGCTCAACGGAGGGTATTGTATGAGCTCGGCCATCATCGCACTCAACGACAGCGCCATTGTCTGCGCCCACGAAGGTCGGCAAGTGTCGGCGCCCGGCTACGCCCTGCTCACCGAAGCGGGCGTAGTGACCGGCGACGACGCCCGCCGCAGTGCCTGGTTACTGCCCCAACAATCCCACAATCAGTACTGGCACCAGCTCGGCCTGTCACCCTTGAAGCGCACCAATCGCCACGCCCGCCACCACGCTGACCTGGCCTATGCCCAGTTACAGGACCTCTACCGCCAGGCTGGCCAACCCCAATCGGTTATCTTCGCGGTGCCGGGTAACCTCAGCAACAAGCAATTGAGCATTTTGCTGGGTCTGGCGAAAGCCTCGCCCTTTAACGCCGTGGGATTGGTGGATTCGGCGGTAGCCGCGGCCTGTCATGCCGACATCAGCGGTGATGTGGTGCATCTCGACATTCAGCTCCACGCAACGGTGATCACCCGCATCGCCTGCGGTGGAAAAATTCAACGCCAGCAGGTCCTGCAGTATCCGGAAGTCTCGCTGAAAGGTTTTCAGGATACCTGGGCCCATTACATCGCCGATCAGTTCATCCGCCAATACCGTTACGATCCGATGCATAACGCCGGCGGCGAGCAGCAACTGCGGGACCTGCTGCCAGGCTGGCTGGAACAGCTGCGTCAAAGCAATGAGGTCGAAATAGAGATCATGGCGGATCCGGGCAATTTTCGCCTCAATATCCAGAGAGCCGACTTTATTGCCGCGAACAACGAGCGCTGGCATCGGCTGACCGAAGCCCTCGCCGCCGTCCTGGCTACTGGGCGACCGGACGCGATTCTGCTGAGCCACCATTTCGCCACGCTTCCGGGAATTGAGGATCAATTTGATTTCACCGGCTATTGCGAGTCCGACGCGGTGATCAGCACCTGCCAGCGACACGCCCCGTACATTGTCGGCGATACCGAAAAGCTGCTGTTTATCACCCAACTGCCCTTGATTTCAGCGACGCACCCGGATCCCCACCAGGCAAAGGGGGAAGCGGGGGAATGGTCAGGCAAAACGCCAAAAGCCAGGATGGAAAAAAGCACCTCCATGGCAGCGCGGCCGACCCACTTACTTTACCGCGACCGGGCCCACTCCCTTGCCCGGGGGCTTTGCATCCAACGGAGCGATCAGGGTCTTGAATTGATACCAGCGGATATGCTCCGAGTAAATCTGGCGCCCGACACCCGGGGCCGCCTCACCATCCATTCCGATCGCGGCAGAATCCGGATAGAGACTGATCAGGCCAGACTGCCGATGCAATGCACCGGAAATCTGGATGACCTGCGCCGCGGCGACGAACTGAGCATAGACCGGGAAATACTACGCCTGATCGAGGTGCTCTAGGGTGGCCCGCGAGAAAAGACGCGTCAGCACCTTCAGCCTGTCTTTTCTCGACATCATGGCCTGCGGCTTCGGTGCGGTCACCCTGCTCTTCCTGATTTTGAAACATGATGCCGACACCGTGCGCGGCGCCAGCGACACCGGCGCCGCCACGGAGTCCCTCAGGCTGACCGAGGACCTTCGCGAGGGCGAACGCAATCAGCTCGAACTGCGCAACAGCCTGAAACGCCTGCAGGACGATATCATCGAGGCCCGCGGTCGTTCCCAACGGGTACTGGACGAACTGAAGGAACGCCGGGACGAACTCGGAATCGAGGCCAGCCCCGAGCAGGAAATCGCACTGCTCAAGGAGCGGATTGCCGCACTAGACACCGAAACCGCGGAGCTGCGCCGGCAGGACAGCGGCGCCAATACCCGAGCGTTTTTCGGCACCGGCGACCGGCAATATCTCACCGGTCTGAAACTGGGGGGCCAGCGAGTGCTGATTCTGGTGGATCGCTCGGCCAGCATGCTGGCGGAAACCATCGTCAATGTGGTGCGGCGGCGTAATATGGATGAATCGACCAAACGCGGTTCGGCGAAATGGCGGCGCGCCATTCGCACCGTTGAATGGCTGGTGGCACAACTGCCGCGCCACAGTGACTACCAGATTTACGCCTTTAACACCGAGGCCAACGCGCTGACGGCAGCCCAGAACGGCCGCTGGCTCAACGCCGCGGACGCCCGCGGTCTGGATGACAATGTACGCGCCCTGAAAAGCCTGAGCCCCAGCGGGGGCACCAGTCTGCTCAAGGCCTTCAACGCGGTCGGAGACTTTTCGCTGAAACCGGATAATATTTTTCTCATCACCGATGGTTTACCGACCCAGGGCAGGGGCCAACCCCGCAACAATACCGTTTCCGGCAAACAGCGACTGGAGTTTTTTGAACAGGCGGTCGACGCCCTGCCGCGCGGCATCCCGGTAAATGTGATTCTGCTGCCCATGGAAGGCGATCCGGCCGCCGCCGCGGCATTTTGGCAACTGGGCATCGCCACGGGTGGCGCCTTTCTCAGTCCGTCCCGGGATTGGCCCTGACTCCGCCATGGGACGCTGGCCATGAGAGTCAAACGCCGCCCCTTTGCCGAGATCAGCATCTCGTTTCTCGATGTTATCAGTTGCGGCTTTGGCGCCATCGTCTTGTTGCTATTGATTGCCCGTAACGTTGAATTCAATGCCGTGGCGCCCGCGCAGCCCGAACAACCCGCGCGGGCAAACCTCGCCATTCTGCAAAAACAGGTGTTTGAGCTGCGCGGCAATAACCGGGAGCTGCACCGGGAACTCCTGGGCAGGCAGGAACAGCTTTCAAGAATCGAGGAGAACATCGCCAGACTGAAACAGGAACTGGCAACCGTCGATAAGGCCCAAACCCAGACCCCGTCGGTCAATCGTGAACGCGACGACCTGGCGCTGGCGTTGCAGATCCTCGAAGAAGAGATGGCGCGACTGCTGGCAAACAGAGCCCGCCGGGAGAACCAGGTCATCGGTGGCATTCCCGTCGATAGTGAATACATCGTCTTTATCGTCGACACCTCGGGCAGCATGTTCGACTTCGCCTGGCCGAAGGTGCGCCGGGAAATGATCAATATTCTCGACATCTACCCCCAGGTGAAAGGCATTCAAATCATGAACGACATGGGCGATCATATGTTTTCCGGCTACCGGGGTCGCTGGATACCCGACACCCCCGGTCGGCGCAAGGCCATCATCAATCGCCTCGCCACCTGGACGCCGTTCAGCAACTCCAGCCCGGTGGAGGGCATTCAAAGGGCTATCAAGGCATTTTACGCACCAGATAAAAAAATCAGTCTCTATGTATTCGGCGATGATTTTACCGGGGGCTCGATCCGGCAGGTGCTGGATACCGTGGACCGTATCAATGCCAGACGTGGCCGGGGGGATCGCCTGGTGCGCATACACACAGTGGGTTTTCCGGTCCACTTTCTGGCGCCGGGTGGACGCCGGGAGACCGCCACCCGCTTTGCCGCCCTGATGCGGGAACTCAGTTTTCGCAATGACGGCACCTTTATCGGGCTGAGCAGTCTGAATTAGGCTATCTTTACGTCAGACCAACGCAATCCCGAGCATTAATCGGCATCATGAAAACAACAAGATTTCTGTCGATCGTCTTGCCGGTGCTGATGCTCACAGCCTGTGCAACCCATGTGGAAGTGAACGGGGCTTTTCCCGAACCCATCAGCAAAAAAATACCCCTGAGTTCGCTGGTGGTATTCGACCCGGACTTTGGCAATTACGTGTTTCAGAGCAGTGATGGCCGCGATGTCAGTATCGCCGTTGGCGCAACGCAGGTGGAACTGTTTACCCTGGTAGCCAAAAGTCTGTTCGCAAAAACCACCTACACTACCGCAAGGCCGGAACAGAGCGACACCGATATCATTCTCGTGCCGCGCATCGAGGAAGTGCAGATTTCCATGCCCTTCCAGACCAAGCTCAACGTCTATGAAGTGTGGATAAAGTACAACCTGCAGGTGTTCGACCGCCAGGGACAGCCCATCGCCGACTGGATTATGTCAGCCTACGGTAAAACCCCGACCCGTTTTCTGAAAACCGCCGGTGACGCCCTGCATCAGGCCGCGATTGTCGCCCTGAGGGACGCCGGCGCCCACTTCATTATTGGCTTCGCGCAGGTGCCCGAGATCAGCGAATGGTTAAACCTCAGGGCAAACCAGGATTCCGAAATTACGCGACAAAAGCAGGCCGGCTTGTGAAGCGCCGCTTACCCTTTCTCCTCGCTATCCCTTGCCTGCTTCTGGGCGCCTGTACCAGCACCACGGTCGATGAATACCGCGAGAGTAGCGAGCGCCTGAAACTGAAAGGCAACGAAACCGTCGTCGTCCTCGGACGTCGCCACGCCGCCAATTATGAAACCGAGCCCGACTTTATCGACTGCATCGGCGACAAACTCGGTCGGGGCGCCGCCCTCAAGGTGATAGGCGAATCGGAATTCATGGATCTGGTTTACCCCTGGTTTGAACCCCGAACGGCGCCACTGGGTCTAAAGCGAATGGCTAAAATGCTTGCCGAACCGATGATCGGCGCGCGTATCCGACAACAAAATATCCGCTACATAATCTGGGTCGACGGCAACACCGAAACCACCGACCGGGAGGGCTCGGTCAGCTGCGCCATTGGCCCCGGCGGTGGCGGCTGCTTCGGTTTCGCGACCTGGGAGAAAACCGGCATCTATGAGGCGGTGATCTGGGATCTTGCCGATCTCGCCGAGGACGGTCGAGTCAAGGTGGAAGCCAAGGGCTCCTCCTATATGGTTGCGGTGGGTCTGCCCATCCCGATCGTCGCCCAGGTTCAGGATCAGGCCTGTGAGGGCATCGGTAAGCAACTGAAAACTTTTTTCGCCGGTTGAGTCCGAACTCGCCAGCCAGACCGCTCCAAGATTCAATATGATGAAAGCAGGAATTCCAGGACTCGCCTCTGGTCGGACCCTTTTATTACCGGTACGGACACTGGTGCTGGTCTTGATCCTTGGCGCTGGTAACGCCGCCGCCCTGTCGGAAAAAAAAGCCGCGGAAATTGGCAGGGAAATGTATGACGAAATACTCAGGAAAATGCCCGTCCTAGCGGATCCCAAACTGAACCAATATGTTTCCTCGGTGGGTGAAAAAATTGTCCGTCACTCCGATCAGGCCGACGGCAATTTTACGTTTACCATTATCGATAGTCCCGAGATCAACGCCTTCGCCACCCCGGGCGGCTACATTTACATCAACAGAGGTTTGCTGGCTTACATGAATTCCGAGGCCGAGCTGGCCGCCGTATTAGCCCATGAAGTGGCCCATGTCACCGCCGATCACGCCTCACGCCAACAACGAGCCCAACTCGGTTCCAACGTTGTCGCCGGCCTGCTGGCGGTGCTTACCGGCAGCGCGGATGTCGGTGAAGCCTCGGCCATGTGGGGCGCGGCCACGGTGCGTGGCTATGGCCGCGATATGGAGCTGGAGGCCGATGCCATTGGCGCTCGCTTTATGGCCGCCGCGGGTTATCCCACCGACGCGATGATCAACATCATTTCCCAACTCAAGGATCACGAGCGCTACATGAAACAGCGCAGCCGGGACTCGGGACAGAAAGTCCAGAGTTACCACGGCCTGTTTTCCACCCACCCGCGCAATGATCAGCGGCTTTTGAAAATCGTCAAACAGGCTGACGGCAAGGGCGACCCCGGTGTCATGCCTTTCCGCATCGCCACCGATGGCCTGGCCTGGGGTCGCACCGCCGGTCGGCCTGGAATGGAAGAAAATCAGTATGTCGACCGTCAGCGTGGCTTCAGTTTCGATTATCCGGCCGGCTGGACTTTCAAAAATCAGGGCGGCCAAATTGTCGGTCAGCCCGAAAACCAGTCAGCCAGCCTGAGCCTGGATATCAAAGCTCGCACCCTGGATTCGCCGGATGCCTTTATAAAAAATCAATTGGGCATCGATTTCATCAAAAAATCCGAAGCCATCCTGGCGGCCGGCTTGAAAGGACATAGCGGCGTGATTCCGGGTAGTGGCAAGACCTCGGACACCCGCCTCGCGGTAATCTATTACGGTCGTGGCGCCTATGTATTCAAAGGCATGGTGCACCAGGGTGACCTGACGGACCTGCTACAGCCAGCGACAAAAACACCCGCGGAAAATAAAACGGAAACCAGGGCAGGGAAACAAATACCCGAAGAAAACCCTCAGACTTATGACAGCGTGTTTAAAAGTATTATCGACAGCTTCAAACCCCTGCCCCGCCAATCCCGGGCGCGTACCGCCGAAATCCGCTTCGTCAAGGCGACCGACAAGGCCACCTACGCGAAGCTGGCCCGGCAACTCAACCTGGGCAAATACGGTGCCGATGAATTACGTCTGATCAACGGCCACTACCCCAGCGGCGAACCCGGCACCGGGCAGTGGATTAAAATCATTCGCTGACATCCTCAGGCATCCAAAACCAGGATATCCCCATGACCACGGTCATTAACGGCATCGCCCACATCCAGCTCACGATCAACAATGCGGAGCTGGGCCTGCCATTCTGGGAAAAGCTCTGCCACTTCCTGGGTATGCAAACTTTGCTTCGTAACGCCGACACGGTTTATTGCATTGGCGGTCGCACCGGTATTCTGGTTCGCGCGGCGCCGCGCGGCAAGGAACCGCGCACCTTCGACCAGGACACCAGCGGTCTGCATCATTTCTGCTTGCGCGCGCGTGAGCGGCAGGATGTCGACCGGATATTCGCGTACGTCGACAGGGAATTAAAGGCCCGGATCATTCACGGCCCCGAGGACGGTTCACGCTTTGCGCCCGGTTATTACTCGATTCTGTTCGAAGACCCGGACGGCATCCGCGTTGAAATCAACCACGTGCCCGGCCAGGGCCACTTTGGCCGGGGTGGTCGCTTGGGCGAAGACGGGCAGGGTCCGGCTAATCACTATGGCGCGGACGGCCTTACGGATGTCTAACCAGCCTCATCAGGAGTTTGCCGGCTGACTGACTCTAGACTTTGGCCAGGACCTCATCGGCAAATTCATGCAGACCGCGCCGCAGCCCCTCGGCGTCGGCGGCAGGCGGCGTAATCATCATGCGGCTTACACCGAGTTCCTGGTAGCGGGCGACCTTGCCCGGGTCGGGCATGCCGGCGGCCACGGTCAATTCGATTTCATCTGGATTTCTACCTAACTTGGCGCACTCATCGCGCATCGCATCCAGCAAACCGGGCAGCGTTTTCATGCTCCCCGACGCGGGATAAAAACCATCGCCCACCCTCGCCGCGCGCCTTGCCGCGCCTTCCACATTGCCACCGACGATGATCGGCACACCCGGCTTCTGCACGGGTTTGGGATTGGAATGCAGAGGCCCCCATTGATAGTACTGGCCGTTAAAGGCCTCCGGCTGCTCCTTCCACAGCGAGCGAATGGCCCGCACCGACTCTTCGGTACGCGCCGCCCGCTCGGTGAAGGGCACACCCACCACTTCCATTTCTTCCCTTAACCAGCCGATACCAATACCCATCATCGCCCGCCCCCGGGACAGATTATCCAGAGAGGCCCATTCCTTGGCCACGTACAGAGGATTACGCTGAGGCAAAATCATAATGCCAGTGGCCAGGCGCAGGTTCCTGGTCATGCCCGCCGCGTAGGACAGGGCGACCAGGGGGTCGGGTATCGGCGCTTTTTCACCGCCCGGAAACTTGCCATCCTTGTTGTAGGGATACTTGGAGGCAAAGCCCGCCGGCAGTACTACGTGCTCGACGGCCCAGATGGATTCCATGCCGACCTCCTCCGCGGTCAGTACCAGGGTTTCAAACAGCTCAGGATTGGCGAACGGACCGGCCGTTGCAAAGGAAATTCCAAATTTCATTTTACTGTCCCCACTTGATATTGATTCTGGTTTGGTTATGGATTTTCGCCCCGCCCTCGGCGAACCGGACGCTATTGCGGTAACGCGCCTCAGGGTATCAGGCCAGGCAGCGAGTGTCAGCAGTCGTCCTCGGCGTAAACAAAAAGTGTTGCCGTTTTCGGGTTTCGGATAACCCGGCGCCCTGGAATCCGCTAGAATGCGCGAACCGTGGTGGCCTGGTAACGGCTCGCCCAATTCGGGTTTACAAGGAAAACCATTGATAAGAAATTCGCTTCCCAGAATATCGAGCAGGGCCTGGCCATTGATTGCCAGCCTGCTTCTGACCTTGTCGAGCTGTAGCTCCCAGCAACCCCTCGTCGCTATCGAACCAACAACGGGTGTGGTTGCCAGTTCCGACTCACCGGCCACGACCGACGCCTGCGCGCCACCTGAACAGCCCGCCGTGGAAGCGTTGCGCATCGAGGAACCCGACGCCGAGCCAGCGCTGGAACCCTTGCCCCCGCCGGTATGCCCTGAAGTCAAACCCTGTCCGGCATGCCCCGCCGCGGTGGCCAACAAAAAAGCCATCCTCGGTGAATACGAGCGCGTCACCATCAATCCCCCTGGTTTCAAATACCTCGCTCGAATTGACACCGGGGCCACTACCACCTCCATCCACGCCACCGATGTCACCCGGTTTGAACGCGACGGCGAGAACTGGGTAAGCTTCAAGCTGCACGATCCAAAAACCGGAAAAACCGTCGACATGGAGAGGGAACTCAAACGCCGAGTACGCATCAAGCAGGCTGAAAGCGAGGATGACCGACGCTTGACGGTGGTCATGAACCTTAAAATCGGCACCCTTGCCAAACAGGTTGAAGTGACGCTCAGCGATCGCGACAACATGGAGTTTCCAGTGCTGATAGGCCGCAATTTTCTGCTTGACAGCGCCGTGGTCGACGTCAGCTTTAAACGCCTGGTGGAATAAAAGCCGAATTAAAGCCCCATCCACAGGATAATTTGATTCCCGCTATGAGTTCCATGAGTTCAAGGCAGCAGATTTACCTCATTTCAACGCTGTTGATCAGCGTCGGACTCGGACTGACCCTGTACAAGTATTTTTTTCTGCATTTTCCGCTGACCCCGGACAGCGTCCGCACCGTCTGGACCATCGAGGCAAAAATGTCATTTGACGCACACAAGGATGAGATCACGGCGGATCTGGCCCTGCCCGGCAACCAGAATCACTTTGAAATTCTGGACGAGACTTTCGCCTCTTCCGGTTATGATTTCGTGGTGGAAACCCGTGGGCAACAACGCCGGGCGATCTGGCGAGATAAAAAGGCAAGTGGTCCACAGGAACTGTACTACAGTGTCCAGGTTACGCCCCGACTGACAGACGAGAGGAAACTGCTGCCACTCGAAAGCCCTGTCGCGAAGCCTTCCAAACCGACCTGGTCGCCGGCCCAGAGAGAGGCCGCGCAAGGGTTGATCCAGCGGCTCCGTGCCGGCAATGAGCCCTTCGTTCCGGCACTGCTGAGGCTGCTGAACGAGGATCAAAGCGCCGACGATGTCTATCTCCTGACCAGCACCAGCAATGGCACCAGCACCCAAATCGCGAGCAAGCTCCTGGCCGAAGCGGGTATCGCCTCGCATCTGCTGCGCGGCGTGCATCTGCGTAAACGCACCCATAACGATCCGCCCGTCGAATTGCTCGAGGTCCATGAAAACGGGGTCTGGACGGTCTATCATCCGGAAACCGCCGAAGCGGGCCTACCGGAGGATTTTTTTGTCTGGCAGAGGGGCGGCCCCTCGCTCCTGGATGTACTGGGCGGCAGAAACTCAAAAATACGTTTCTCGGTGCTGGCCAACGTCATCCCCGCGAAAAATATTGCCCTGAAGCTTGCCAAGGAACGTACCGTCGCCCTGGTGGACTTCAACATTTACAGCCTGCCCGTGGAAAAACAAAACACCTTCAAAATGCTGCTCATGGTGCCGCTCGGCGCGCTGGTGGTGGTTTTTTTTAAAATCATGATCGGCTTGCGCACTTCCGGAACATTCATGCCGGTGCTCATCGCGCTCGCTTTCATTCAGACCACCCTGCTGATGGGCATTGGCATACTGGTGCTGTTGGTGGCTACCGGTCTGTGGATGCGCTCTTACCTGAGCCGCATGGATCTGCATATGGCGGCGCGCCTGGCGGCGGTTCTGATCATCGTGGTCGTGCTGATGGCGGGGTTCAGTGTCGCCAGCCATAAGCTGGAAATGGACAAGGCCCTGGCGGTGACCTTTTTCCCGATGGTAATTCTCGCCTGGACCATTGAACGCATGTCAATCCTCTGGGAAGAGGAGGGCCCCCGGGAAGTACTCGTCCAGGGTGGCGGCAGCCTGCTGGTAGCGGTATTCGCCTATCTGGTCATGACCAACGATTTACTGGAACATCTGACCTTTAATTTTCCCGAGTTACTCCTGGGTGTCCTCGGCATTATCATGCTGATGGGCCAATACACCGGATTTCGCCTGCTTGAGTTTCGCCGCTTCCGTCACCTGGATCGGAGTTGATCGGCCATGCTGTGGTTAAAGCGGCGCAAGCACCTTCGGGCCCTGGGCATTGTCGGCATCAATGAACGAAATATCGCACTGATATCCCGCTATAACGACCGTTGGCGCTACCCTCTGGTTGACAATAAGCTGCTGACCAAAAGAGCCGCCGCGGCTGCCGGCATCGCCATGCCCGGCCTGCTTGGCGTGGTTGAATCCAACTATCAGCTGCGACAACTGGGTAACTTACTGGACCCCCTTGAAGAATTTGTCGTTAAGCCCGCGCGAGGCAGTGGTGGTAAAGGCATCCTCGTGATCAATGGCCGCCAGGCGGACCTGTTTCGTAAACCCAGCGGCCAGACGCTCAGCCTCGGCGATATTAGCCATGACATATCCAACATCCTGGGCGGCCTCTACAGCCTCGGGGGCAAGCCGGATATCGCCTTTATCGAGACCCTGGTGCACTGCACGCCACAGCTGGAAAAATACAGTTATGAGGGCCTTCCCGATATTCGCGTGATCGTTTTTCAGGGCTTTCCGATCATGGCCATGCTCCGCTGCCCCACGCACTCCTCAGACGGCAAGGCCAACCTGCACCAGGGGGCCGTTGGCGTCGGCATTGACATTACGAGTGGCGGAGCGCTCAACGCGGTGCAAAACAACCGGGTTATTCATCAACATCCGGACACCGGTATTGATTTCTCCGACCTGGCCATACCCGACTGGCCAATCCTGCTAAAACTGGCCGCCAGTTGTTACGAACTGACCGGTCTGGGCTACCTGGGCGCCGACATCGTCGTCGATAGGGATCGTGGGCCCCTGCTGCTGGAAATCAACGCCCGGCCAGGGCTGAGTATTCAAACTGCCTGCGGCCTGGGCCTCAGGG
>JBECKV010000207.1:0-5496 GCA_040235495.1 Porticoccaceae bacterium | reverse complement strand
ACTCAATCTATCTCGCCAGAACCGTGAGCCGCGATATGCCGATACACCGCCTTCATCAGATACCCCGCCGCGACATTGCGGAAAGCGTCGTCATTCATCATCCGCGAGAAGATATCCTCGTTGCCTTCCATGCGCTCGATCAGAAGGCTTTCCAACTCTTTATTGAAGATGGGCGCGAAGTTTTCCATGGAGTTGACTATTGCCGCCTGGCGCAGCTGTTCGTTGGCCACGGCAGTTTCGCGCACCTGTTCAAAGAACAGTTGATCAGCGGGGGTGAACTCAGTGCCGAAGCGCTCATTCAGCGCCGCGACCAGGGTGGACAATTGCACCTCTTCATCCGGCTGGCCGGTGCCGACATCGCCGGGGCCTTTGAGATACTCCACCTCGCCCTCGCGCAGGTTGATACTGCCCTCGCTGATCTTCTCCAGCCGGTAATATTTCAGCTCCACATCGTCATCCACCGTTACTCTGGTTTCCCGGCTGGTGCGCGGTAGTTTATTGAGCAGAAAGCGGCTGTAGGTATAAAGCTTTTCCAGATCGGAATCCTGGTAGGGGATGATCTGCGACAGGAACATATACAGGCTGCGGAAGCTGACCAGCTGGCTCTTGAATTCGTCCTGCTGCTCTTCCACCAGTTGCTTAAAACGCTCGACCGCCATATCGATCATGGCATTGAGCTGCTTGTGCTCGCCGCCGGTGGGCTGCATGCGGTTGCGGAACCAAATCTCGCACCAGCCGTTGACTTCGTACTGGGTATAGACCTGCCAGGCCGCCAGGATGTGGGCCAGTTCGTTCAGGTGTTGCGGATCCACCTGATCACCCATGGGGGTGACTTCATAGTAGGGTTTGAAGGCTTTGTAGATCTCTTCCGGCTCATTGACGAAATCCAGTACGAAGGTGTTCTCCTTACCACGTGTAGTACGATTGAGACGCGACAGGGTTTGCACCGCCTGGATGCCGGACAAACGTTTGTCCACGTACATGGTGTGCAGCAAGGGCTGGTCGAAACCGGTCTGGTACTTCTCCGCCACCAGCAACACCTGGTATTCCTCGGTGTTGAATTTTTCCGGCAGTTCGCTCTCCTTGATGCCGTTGTTCATGGCGACTTCAGTGTAGGTCTTGCCAGCCTGGTCTTTCAACGCAATCTCGCCGGAAAAAGCCACCAGCGAACGCACGCCGGTGATCCGATTGTCCTTGAGGTACTGATCAAACGCCAGCTTGTAGCGCACCGCGTGTTCCCGCGAGCCAGTCACTACCATGGCCTTGGCGCGGCCGCCGATCTTGTGGCGGGTATGGGTGATGAAATGCTCGATGATGATCTCCACCTTCTGGCCGATGTTGTAGTCGTGCAAATCGACAAAGCGCGCCAGCGCCCGCGCCGCCTTCTTGCGCGGCACCGAAGGATCATCCTCCACATCCTGAATAAGCTTGTAATAGCGCTTGTAGCAGGTGTAACCCTGCAACACGTCGAGGATGAATCCTTCCTCAATCGCCTGGCGCATGCTGTAAAGATGAAACGGCGCCTCGCCGTTATCGCCCGGCTCGTCGAACACCGCCAGGGTCTTGTACTTGGGTGTCGCAGTGAACGCAAAAAAACTGATATTTGGCTGGCAGGTGCGTTTGAGTTGCTCGCGCAGCATGGCTTTCTGCGCCTCGGTAGTCAGATTGTCGTCTTCGTCATCCAGCAGTTGCGCAGCGATGGCCGATTCGATGCCGTCCCTGTTGAGGATGCTCTTCAGTTCCATGGCGGTCTCGCCGCTCTGCGAGCTGTGGGCCTCGTCCACGATCACCGCAAAGCGTTTACCGGCGGTAGCGATGTTCACCGTCTCGCCCTTCTTTTCCAGGGTCTGGATGGCGCGGGTGATAAAGGGAAACTTCTGGATGGTGGAGATGATGATCGGCACGCCATCGGCCAGGGCCTTGGCCAGTTGCTGGGTGTTCTCGTCGATCTTCTGCACCACGCCCAGTTTGTGCTCGAACTGGAAGATGGTGTCTTGCAGTTGTTTGTCGAGCACGCGACGGTCGGTGATCACCACCACCGAATGAAAGATCTTTTCGTCATTGGCGTCGTGCAGGCTGGAAAGCCTGTGCGCCAGCCATGCGATGGAGTTGGACTTGCCGGAACCGGCCGAGTGCTGCACCAGATAGTTGTGGCCCGAGCCATGCTCCTGGGCATGACTCAGCAGTTTGCGCACCGCGTCGAGCTGATGATAACGGGGGAAAATCATGGCCTCCTTGATATGGCGCTTCAGGCCCTTCCCGGTGGCAACCGTGGTTTCTTCCACCTGCAAATGCATGAAACGGGCGAGGATATCCAGCAGGCTGTTCCGGGTCAGCGCCTCATGCCATAAATAACTGGTGCGCACATCACCCGCCACTGCAGGGTTGCCCGCGCCGTGTTCAAAGCCGCGATTAAAAGGCAAAAAGTGGGTAGCCTTGCCTTCCAGTCTGGTGGTCATGAACACCTGCTCGGTATCCACGGCAAAGTGCACCAGGCAACGCTGTTTGAAGGCGAAGAGTTTCTCGCGCGGGTCGCGCTCGTATTTGTACTGATTCCTGGCGTGCTCCACCGTCCAGCGGGTAGCGGACATCACGTTCTTCAGCTCCAGCGTCGCCACCGGCAGACCGTTCACTGCCAGCACTATGTCAGGGATCGCGCCGCTTTTGGTCTTCACCTGCCGGATCACGCTGAGGCGATTGGCTTCGTAGCGCTCCTGCGCCTGCGGATCCATGCCAGTGTTGGGTGCAAAGAAGGCCGCCTTCACCGTCCTGCCACTGCACTTGAAACCCTCGCGTAATACGTTCAGCATACCCTTGCTGTCCAGCTCCTTGGTCAGGCTGTCGATCAGCGCCGTTGGTGACTTGTCCTTGTGCAGGCTTTGCAGGTAGTCCCATATCTTCGGCTGAGTGACCTGGACAAAACCAAGCATCTCCGCCGGGAACAGCGCCCGCTCGGCGTCATAGCCGGCCGGGTCGACCGCGTGATAGCCACCGCTTTTCAGCAACGCCGCTTCGATGTCGTTTTCAAAATCTTTTTCTGTGTGCACGCCACTTCCCTTTTTTGTTTTATTAATTTGTAGCCCGACCGGGGCGTTAGCGCACTCCAGGATGCAGTGCAGGCATTTAATCTTCCAGCTTCCCGTATTTACCGGCGTCTTCTTGTACTCGCGCGGTTTGTTTGGGCAACTCGCCAATAATGACCGGCTTGCCGTCTTGCCAGATCACCGCATACTGATTAAGCAGCCGCTTGCGTTCAAGCGCCTTGGACACCGCCTTGCGAAGCGATTCCAGTGCCATCAAACTATCTTGTGAGGGTTGGTGATTCATCTTTACTCCTGTTGCAGCATTGCAAAAAGGGCATCGTTCATTATTCGGCGTTCATCCCCCTGTTGCTCGAATATCAAGTCGGGGGCGGGACCCGCATTGTAAAAACAGCGCACCCGACTGACGGCACGCCCATAGACATGTAATAAATTATACAGGCTGCGTGGGAAGTGCCGCTCGATATCCGCCACCGGGATATTGTGACCGCCATGCGTCACACGTTCGGCAACACGCAGCCTGGACATTGCGACATCGGGCAGCGCAAGGTACATCAGCTCGATTTGCCAGCCCTCGCGTTTAAGGCGTTGTATCAAGCGCAAGTATGTACGACCTGACAAGGTGGTTTCAAAGGCGAAATCTTCCCTCGCAGCCACATAATTTTCTATCTCGCTCAAAAACAAACGACTCGCCGCGATCAACTCCCGCTCCGGCGCCAGTGGCGAAAGCCCGGCTGCGATAAGATCGGCATTGACAAAATTTCGGCATCCGAGCAAAGGTAGATACTCCAAAGCGAAAGTACTTTTCCCCGCGCCGTTCGGTCCGGCAATGATCCAGCAGGTTGGTGTAGTCATGTTCCTGGTTTGCTCATGATTTCACGGTCTCCCGCATTACCCGCTCACGGATATGCCGGGCGTCATATTGGTTGCCTAAGGCCTTGATAATGTCTTTTTTTGCTTCGCAATTCATCTGTCCTCACCACAAGCAGGATATGGGCACGGCGTACAGTCTCTCGCCGAACGCGGCGATGGCATCGCCATCGTAAAGCACCACACCCGCCACGAAGCGTTTACCGGTTGCGGCTTGCAGCTTGCGCAGCCCCCTGAAATCGGCGGCGGTCACCGTCGCGGCGGCCTTGACCTCGACACCGGCCAGTTTTCCTCCGGACTCCAGCACCACATCCACCTCGATCCCTTCCTTGTCCCGAAAGTGGTGGAAGCTCAGCGGCGCTTCCTGCCAACTGGCCTGTCGGCGCAGCTCCTGATAAATGAAGGTCTCCAGCAGTTGTCCGTACAGGGCGCGATCCTCCCACAAGTGAGTTGCATCCACCCCCAGCAAGGCACAGGCCAGTCCGGTATCGACCAGGTGCAGCTTGGGCGTCTTGATCAGGCGACTCAGGCGGTTGCTGTGCCAGGGCGGCAACTCCTCCAGCAGAAACACCCGCGACAGTAGCGTCATGTAATCGCGAATCGTGGGACGGCTCAACTGGAACGGCGCGGCCAGGTCGGCCACATTCAATAGGCGAGCGGTCTGCCCGGCTGCCAGCGCCAGCAAACGCGGCAAAGCATCCAGGGCGCTGATGCGGGCAAGGTCACGCACATCGCGCTGCACCAGAGTATCCGTATAGTCGCGATACCAGGCGGCACGGCGACGGGCCGTGCCGCGCGCCAACGCCGCCGGATAACCGCCAGCGGTGACGTGCGCTGCCAGCGCCTTGCCCAAGCGCCGGCCATGAACGCCCGCCTTGAAACCTTGACCGAACAGCGCGGACAGAAAGCCGGATTCGGCCCCGACCAGTTCGGCCTGGGCCAGGGGATGCAGGCGCAGAATCTCCATCCGTCCCGCCAATGAATCCGCCAGCTTTGGTACCAATAGCACATTGGCCGAGCCGGTCAGGACAAAGCGCCCCGGCTTGCGGTTGGCATCCACCGCCGCCTTCAGCGAGGTAAACAACGCCGGCACCCGCTGAACCTCGTCCAGAATCACCTTATCGGGCAGATCGGCCACATACCCGATCGGATCAGCCTGGGCCGAGGCTCGCTGCACATCATCGTCAAAGCTGAGATAGGTAAAACCAGCCGCATCCCCGACCTGCCGCGCCAGCGTGGTTTTGCCGCACTGGCGCGGCCCGTGTATCAACACCACCGGCGTGTCGGCCAGCGCCTCAATCACGCGGGGCTGCAGAAAACGGGCATGCAAGGGGGTGTCAGTCATAACGGCCAAGTGTAAACCCATCTTCGACCAATTGAAAGGTTATACCCCGTCCAATTGAAAGAGACTATCCCGCCCAGATGAAACTCACCCCTGGCTACGGGCTACCCAACCCCTGTTCGACAACACCTCCACGGCAAGCGCGATCTGTCGAGGAGTGAACTGCCGTTTGCGCTCGTTCCAGGCGTAGGTATGTTGCACCACGTCTTCAACCGTGTTTACCGCCTCGTTATTCATCACCCA
>JBECKV010000158.1:0-21341 GCA_040235495.1 Porticoccaceae bacterium | reverse complement strand
TGGCGTTATCCCGGGCGAAGCAGGCGACGGTGAATCCTTCCGCGGCGAGTGCCTGGGCAATGGCCCGGCCGATGCCCCGGCTGGCGCCGGTGACCAATGCGGTTCCTGACATGATTGACTTCCCGTGGGCTCCTGTTGGCTCCTGTTGGCCGTCGTTATTGACTGCCGGCTTTCAACGCGGCTTCTGGAATAGCCTCCTGAACAAGGATCCCTTTGTCCACCAGTTTGCTGATTTCCGCGCCACTCATGTTGAGCAGGCCGCCGAGGATTTCCTGCGTGTGCTCGCCGAGGTAGGGGGCTTGCAGGTCGAGGTCGTTGGCGTAGGCGGAAAAACGCAGGGGCATGCCGGGCATATCGAAAGTGCCGGCGCCCCGGTCGGTCACGGTGCGCACGGTGCCGTGTTCTTTCATATGCGGGTGATTCATGGCCTGTTCGATGGAGAGAATCGGTGCCACGGGGATGTGCTTCTCACCCAGTTTGCGGATGATTTCATCGTCGCTGTCGTGGGATTGCAGCCATGCCTCGATGATCGGCCGGAGGATGTCGCGGTTGGCGGCCCGTGTGGCATCGTCCTTAAAGCGAGGGTCTTGCAGCAGCTCCGGCATGCCCATTGCGTCCACCAGTTTCGGCCAGTGCCCGAGAATGGCGATGAGGATGATGTAGCCATCCTTGCTCTGAAATACGCCCAGCGGGCCCACCGCGCCATGGTGGCGACCGGGCAATACCGGGCTGTATTCACCCTTGCTGGCGCTGATCATGCCGACATTCATTTCGTGGCTGTGGAAATAGCAGTCCAGCAGGCAGACATCCACGTGCTGGCCACCACCGCCGGTGGCGCGATGAAACAGCGCGGCGTTGATCGCGGCGAGCGCGTGGGAGGCGGTCATGGTGTCGCCCAGGGCAGCGATGGGAATGTAGGGTCCGACTTCCTGATCGCCGATCATGCTGGTGATGCCGGCATAGGCCTGGCCGATAAAATCGTAACCCGGCAGGGTGGCGAGCGGTCCGTCCTGGCCGAAGGTGGAGACCGAACACATGATGCATTCGGGGTTGAGTTCGTGGACTTTTTCCCAGGGCAGGCCGAGGCGGGCGATGGCGCCGGGTGCGAAGTTTTCCATGACCACGTCCACCTGCTTGACCAGGTCGTAGACGATTTGCTTGCCTTCATCGGTGCGCATGTCAACACAGAGACTTTTTTTGCCGCGGTTTTGCTGGATGAAGTAGACGCTGCGGTCATTGATCTTCAAACCGACCTGGCGGATCTGCTCGCCCTTGGGCGCCAGTTCCAGCTTGATAATTTCCGCACCCATTTCGGCCATCATTTTGGTGCAGCCGGGTCCGGCCACGTGTTGGCTAAAGTCGAGCACGCGAATGCCATCGAGAATGTGTCTTTTAGTCATGATTTTCAGCCCTGTTATCGTTGTGTGGACCGGCTTTGGCGCCGGACGTAGCCTGTTGTGATGATGGGATCATAGAATCTTCGCGCGGCCGTGACAACGCAAGGCCGTCCGACCTGTCGCTGCGCTAGGCGGAGAGCAGGTATCAGTTTTTTCACGGCTACCAGGTTAATTCCTCGACGGGGTATTTTTGCGTTTCGTGAGGGTCTGTCCAGGGCCCATAAGAGGCTTTATACCGAAGACGGGCGATCGAACCCCACACAGCCGGTTACGCGGTTGAAGTTTCCTGGTCCCCGCGTGTTTCAAAGCTCCCGGTAAAATCAACTGCTGTTTTAAAAAAAAAATTCTTATAGCAGAATTGGCTGAGGCGGTGCTTGAATCGTTGGATGGCCAAAGTAAGCTGTGACCAAGGCTCTGAGTCCGGCCCGGTGATTGATCCGCGGGTAAACCCGGTAATAACACCAAGCACTCCTGCCATAAATGAGCTGGCGAGGCTCGAGCGGTTAGTAAAGGAGGTTCGAAGTGCGAAACAGTGAACGACCAGCCACGCTTGCGGCGCTAAGGCAGTCGGGCTATCAGGTATTGCCTATTCGTGAGGAGATGCAGCGTAACCTGGTGCGCAAACTGAGCGCGGGCGAGGAACTCTTCCCCGGTGTTATCGGCTATCAGGATACGGTGATTCCAGAGCTGGAAAATGCCATTCTCGCGGGCCAGGACGTGGTCCTGCTGGGGGAGCGGGGTCAGGCCAAGACCCGTCTGCTGCGGTCCCTGGTCTGTCTGCTCGATGAATACACTCCCATCATCGCCGGCGTCGAGATGCCGGAAAACCCCTTTGAACCGATTTCCGCCCAGGCTCGCGCCCTGGTGGCGGAAAAGGGTGATCAAACGCCGATTGCCTGGCTGCACCGGGACCAGCGCTACGGTGAAAAGCTGGCCACCCCGGACATCACGGTCGCCGATCTCATTGGCGAGGTGGACCCCATCAAAGTAGCCGAGGGCCGCTACCTGTCGGACGAGTTGACCATTCACTACGGCCTGATACCGAAGACCAATCGTGGCATTTTCGCCATCAACGAGTTGCCGGATCTGGCTGAGCGTATTCAGGTGGGTCTACTCAATATCATGGAGGAAAAGGACATCCAGATTCGTGGCCACAAGGTACGCCTGCCTCTGGATATCGTCGTGCTGGCCACGGCCAACCCCGAGGATTACACCAACCGCGGGCGCATTATCACGCCCCTGAAGGACCGCTTCGGTGCGCAGATACGCAGCCACTATCCCAAGGAGCGGGAGCAGGAAATCCGGATCATGGAGCAGGAGTTCCACTACGCGGCGCTCGAAGGTTACACCCTCGAAGTTCCCGACTACATGAAAGAGGTGATCGTCGAAGTCAGCCATCTGGCCCGCAAGTCGCCCGATATCAACCAGCGTTCGGGGGTGTCGGTCAGGGCTTCCATCGCCAACTATGAAACCCTGATCGCCAATGCCTTGCGCCGTGCCATCCGCCTCCGGGACAACACCGTCGCGCCACGCATCTCCGACCTGCCATTCCTGATTCCCGCGCTGGCGGGCAAGGTGGAGTTCGAAGTGCTGGAAGATGACCAGGAAGACGAAATCCTGCATCGCCTCTTTGAAGAAGCGGTCAAGCAGATCTTTGACAAACGTTTTTCCCTGGAGGAGCTGGAACCCCTGGTTGACGCCTTTGGCGCCGAAACCACGGTGGATGTCGGCGAGGGCATGCATTCGGGTTTTTATCAGGATGTGATCAGCCAGCTTCCCGGCCTCGGCGAGGCGGTGTCGCGGCTGACCAGTTCGAGTAACCCGGCGCTGCGGGCCTCCGCCGTCGAGTTCATTCTCGAAGGTCTCTATGTCAACAATCGGCTCAGCAAGGACACCATGCAGGGCCAGTTCGTGTATCGCGCCTGATTTGGAATTAGTGATGACAACGCCCAACTCCGCGCTCTACCGCTATTTTCAGTGGGACGGCAAACAACGCCAGCGCCTCGGCGCCGACGATCTGATGAGCGCCTTGTCCGACGACTTCCTGTATTCCGGCAATATTCAGCAGGCGCTGAAATCGATGTTGCGCCGGGGTGGAATGATGCCCGGGGGGCAAAGGCTTTCGGGCATCCACGACATGATTCGCAAGCTGCGCCAGCAGCGCCGCCAACAGCTGGAGCGGTATAACCTCGATAGCCTGTTCGATGGCCTCAAGGAGCAATTGCAGCGGATTCTCGACAAGGAAAGAAAAACGGTCCAGGACTGGCTTCAGGACTCCGCTCGCACTCAGCGCGGCGACCAGGACGACAGTGAGCAGAGCTCCGGTCAGGAGCAGGGTGGAGAACGCGGCGGGCCGAAGGATCAGCGCCGAGGGGATCGTGGCGATGATCGTGGCGATGATGATCGTGGTGATAATAGTGGCGCAGGTAGTGAAGGTAGTAATGATGGCGCTGCGTCCGACCAAACTGAAGGCCCGACCGGCGGATCGAACCAGCGTGGTAGCGCGGGTCAGGGCCCCCAGGGTAGTTTTTCCGACAAGGTGCTGAAAAATATCGCCGCCAGAAACCAGTCCCAACTCGATCAGTTACCCCAGGATATGAGCGGCCAGATCAAGTCCTTGCAGGATTACGAATTTCTCAATACCGAGGCGCAAAAGGAATTTGATGACCTGATGCAGCAGTTGCGCGACGCCATGACCCAGACCTTCTTCAAGGACGTCAGCGACATGGTGAATTCCATGTCCGAGGGCGATCTGAAGCGCATGAAGGATATGCTCAAGGCGCTGAACGATATGCTGGTGAAAAAGATCGCCGGCGAGGATCCGGGCTTCGAGCAGTTCATGGACCAGTTCGGCGATATGTTCGGCGATAATCCCCCCGAGTCACTGGATCAACTGCTGGCGCAAATGGAAGCCCAGATGGCGGCGGCCCAGTCCCTGATGAATTCCCTCTCCGCCGATCAACGCAGCCAACTCCAGGCCCTGATGGACGGTAAATTCGGCGACCCCGAGTTACAACAGGAATTGATGAAGCTGAGCAAGGAACTCTCCTTCCTCAATCCCCAGTCCGGGCAGTTCAATTTTTCCGGCGAGGAGGCCATCGATTTCCAGTCAGCCATGCAATTGATGGAGGAGATGCAGCAGCTGGAGCGGCTGGAGAAGGATTTTCAGGGCGTTCGCGACCTGGAGGATCTGGGTGCGATCGACGAGGATCTGATCAAGGAGTTGCTGGGCGAGGAAGGTCTCGATGATTTCAAGGAGCTCAAGGACCTGGCCGAAACCCTCGAAAAGGCGGGCTATATCCGCAAGGACGGCGACAAATGGACCATGACGCCAAGAGGTTCACGCGTGATCGGTCAGAAAGCCCTGGAAGAAATCTACAACAAGCTCAAACACGCCAGACTCGGCAATCACCGCAGCACCAAGGAGGGCCTGTTTGGCGACCAGCAGGAAGACAGCAAGACCTATGAGTTCGGCGACCCCCTGCACCTGCATATACCGCGCACGCTGAAAAATGCCATTTGCAGGGAAAGCGCCAGCGGCGCAATGCCGCCCCTGTCAAAGCGCGGCGGGGGACGGCGCGGGATCAAGCTGGCGGAAGATGATTTCGAGGTGCATCGTCACGAACTCAACACCAAGACCTCGACGGTGCTTTTGCTGGACCTGTCGCTTTCCATGGCCCTGCGCGATGCATTCTTGCCGGCCAAGAAAGTCGCCCTGGCCCTGCACAGCCTGATCAGCAGTCGGTACCCCAGGGATTCGATGGCGATCATCGGTTTTTCCGCCTACGCCCATGAGATCAAGCCCCAGGACCTGATTTCCGTGGATGTCGATCAGTTCAGCATGGGTACCAACATGCAGCATGCGCTGATTCTGGCGGAGAAAAAACTCGCCAGGGAGCATGGTGGCACCAAGCAGATCATCATGATTTCCGACGGTGAGCCGACGGCCCATCTGGAAGACGGTTATCCCTATTTCGAGTACCCGCCAAATCCCAGAACCATTGCCAAAACCCTGTTGGCGGTGAAACGCTGTACCCAGAAAAACATTACCATCAACACCTTCATGCTGGAGCGCAGCCCCTTTTTGCGCAGCTTTATGGACAAGGTCGCCCAGATGAATGGCGGGCGGGTGTTCTACACCACGCCCCACAATCTGGGTGAGTACATCCTGCACGACTTCGTCGCCAATCGCCGCAAGCGCGTCGCCTGACCCAGGGCAATAACCGCTGACTTGCCTCCACAGCCTCGATAGGTTGTCGGTGCAAGTCTGTTATCAAGGCAAAATGCACCCTACAATGCAGCCTAATAAATAAATGGCGCGGCCAGCTTCGCGGCTAGCTTTAATGAATTCAAGTGCAAACCTTAAACTCATCAATCAGGGGGAAAAGTCATGGGAGATTTATTGAACGGACAGGTTGCCATCGTCACCGGTGCGGGTCGCGGTATGGGTCGGGCCCATGCGCTGGCGCTGGCGGCGGAAGGCGCGCGAGTGGTAGTGAACGATCTGGGAGGTTCGGTTACGGGTGAAGGCGGTGACGCCAGCGCGGCCGACCAGGTGGTTGCGGAAATCAAGTCCGCGGGCGGTGACGCGGTGGCCAACTATGGCAATGTCACCAGCGTCGCCGATGGAACCGCCATGGTCGAGCAGGCCATGGACGTCTTCGGTCGGTTGGACATCGTCGTCAATAATGCCGGCAATATACGCAATCAGTTATTCGTGAAAATGACCGAGGAAGACTGGGATAGCGTTATCGCCGTCCACGTCAAGGCGCTCTATGCGGTGACCCGCCAGGCAGCGCAGATATTCGTCAAGCAGGGTAGCGGCCGCATCGTCAACACCGCTTCGGAAGCGGGCCTCGGTGGCTATGCCGCGTCCAATTACGCGGCCGCGAAGGAAGGCATCGTCGGCTTTACGCGTACGCTGGCCCTGGAACTGGGGCCTTATGGCGTCACTACCAATGCCATTCGCCCGCGGGCGGGAACCCGCATGGCCGGTGCCGTGGATATGAAAAAGGCCCTTGATCTGGCCCGGGAAGGCAAGCTGCCACTGCCGGAGTTCATGTTTGAAATCGAGGACATGATGGAGGGCTCGGAGACCTTCAGCCCGGATCAGGTAGCGCCACTGGTGGTCTTTTTGTGTACCGATGCGGCGGCTAATATCAACGGCCGGGACTTCATCGTCGGCGGTGGTGAAATCACCCTGGTGTCGTTGCCGACCAAGGAGCGCAGCGTCTTCAGCGACAAACCCTGGACGCAGGAGCACCTGCAAAAGCTGTTGCCGAAAACCCTCGGCAAGGGCCTGAAAAACCCGGCCGCACCGCGCAAGGCCTGATTCGGGACAAGGGCTTTGGGAAAACGGCCACTTCGGTGGCCGTTTTCATTTGTGATTCAGCAAAGTTCCCAATGCATGGAAGGGTCGAGGCATCCGCGCCCCTGACGCCGCGACTGTTTGCCAGGCCTGGTTGCCGGTGGTTTCGATGCCAGACCGATTGCGGCCATCAAAACCAGGGGTTGGATAACGACCCCGGGTTCTGGTGGGACATCAAAATTAACGCTATTGGTCAGTCCACGCCTTTCAGATTAAAGGCTTTCTTGACGTTGTCGTGAACGATGGCGTTTTTCTGCGCCTCGGTGAGATGGGCCATCTGTCTTTCCAGTATTTCACGAGACCGTGGATAGGTGGAATCGGTGTGCGGGTAGTCGCTGGCCCAGACCAGCTTGTCGTTATTAATCAGCTTCTCGGATTCGTAGGCGGTCTCGTCGTCCTGAAAGGTGAACCAGATATTGTTGCGAATGTACTCGCTGGGTTTTTTCGAAATGGTGCGGTGCAGGCCGGTGCCCAGGCGCTCGGCGGCATGATCGGCCCGGTACATGTAGTGGGGTACCCAACCGGCGTCACCTTCGGCGACCACCATTTTTAATTTTGGAAAACGCTCGAAAACGCCGCCGAAAACAAACAGTCCCATGATGTTCTGCACGCCGCGAATGATGTTCATAAAGCCGTTTGCCGCGTGTCCGCGTTCGGGCTTGAAGGCGGACCGGACGTCGTGATCCTTCATCGTCAGGATGTGAAAGCAAAGAGGCAGGTCCAGATCCACCGCGCACTCCCACAGGGCGTCGTAGTCGGGGTGATCGTAGTCCTGGTGCTGGGGATTGCCGGCCATCATCATGCCGACCATGCCCATTTCCTTGGCGCGGCGGAAATCCTCTATGGCTTCATCGACGGAGCCGACCGCGGTTTGAGCCAGGCCAAACAGGCGGGTCGGCGCTTCACCGCAAAAGGTTTGCAGCCAGCGGTTGTAGGCGTTGAAACAGGCCGATTTATAGGCGAAATCGGAGTGGCCACACAGCACCATGCCCACCGAGGCATAAATGATTTCGGCGCATAGTCCATCCTGATCCTGAATCGCCAGGCGATCCTTCGGGTTCCAGGAAGCGGGGGCAATCTGGTCAAAGTTGGCGCTGCGTTGCTTGCGCAAGCCTTCCGGGGGAATGCCGGCGCCGGCGAGCAGGCCCAGGGGCAGGGAGTTTTTCATGCCCTGGACGAAGAAGGCGTCAACCCCGTGTTCATTTTTTTCGATGCGCGGAGCGATATCGCGCAGTTTGGGGTCGATAAAATCCACGTAACAGTGGGGTGGTTCAACGATATGGGAATCAGCCGAGATGCCGAGTTTCATGAGTGAGCTCCTGGGTAGTAATTCAACGCTTAACAGTGACAGTATAATCGGCTTGCTTGCTTGCGTCAGATCAAATGATGAATGGAAAGGAATTACCTCGTCCGTCCCTAGTATGCCCCCGGGCTGTCCACACTCGGAACTCGAACGCGCTTGAATTGGCACCGACCAGTCGCTATGTTCGCGAACTTGCTCATTTGACAGGTGTTCCCCCGCTTTGAAGTTCAGGCTGTGTTCAATGGTTTGTCACCACAATCCCGGTGTGATGAAGCTTTGCGGGCTGCTGCTTTTACTATCAGCCTGTCAACTGGGCCCCGACTATCAACGGCCTGCAGCACTGGGTCCAAGCCAGAGTTGGCACCACGCGGCGGTACCCGGCGAAGCGACGTCGGGGCAGGCAGCCTTACCCGACTGGTGGCGGCACTATGAAGATCCCCTGCTCAATCGTTGGGTCGATCGTCTGAATAACGAAAATCTCGATTTGAAAGCCGCGATGGAACGCATCGTTCAGACCCGCGAGCAGGTCCGGATCGAGGCCGGCGCCGGCTGGCCGAGCGTCGGGCTCAGCGGCGATGGCGCCAGGAGTTTTGCCCCGGACCTGATTGATAACAGCGAGCGCGCCTGGCGATCGGATATAAGCCTCGGCGCCAACATTTCCTGGCAGGTGGATCTGTTTGGCCGTATTCGGCGGGCGGTGGAGGCGGCAGAATACCAGGCGCTGGCGCGGGAGCAGGACTATCTCGCCCTGCGCCATATGCTGGTTGCGGAACTGGTTTCGCGGCGAGCGCGTCTGGCTTTGCTGGAGAAGGAAATCGAGATACAGACCGGCATTGTCGCCAGCCGCGAGCAGACCTTGAATACTGTCAACCGCCGTTATCAGCTGGGTGTCAGGAATGCTTCAGCGGTGGATGTACACTCGGCCAGGGAAAATCTGAGCACCGCGCAGGCGACCCTGGCGGAGCTGGGCCTGGCGCGCGAGGAAACCTATCTGCAGGTTGATCGCTTGCTCAATCAGGCGCCCGGCGCGGCGAGTCAGGATGGGACCGGATTTCCCTTGCTGCCGCCGATGTCCCCGCCGGTCCTGGTAAGTCCAGCGCAATTGCTGGATCAGCGGCCGGATATTCGCGGCAGTGAATTCAGACTGATGGCGGCCAATGCCGGCATTGGGGTGGCGGTGGCTGATCTGTTCCCGGATTTGACGCTCAGCGCCAGCCGGGGGTTTACGGGCTCGCAAGTGGGTGGTTTGCTCGGCAACGACCGGGCGCTGGGTAATATCGCGGCGCGCATCAACACGCGCCTGTTTGAAGGCGGTCGCTTAAGAGCCAATGTTCGACTGCGCGAAGCTCAGGCCCGGGAGTTGAGCTGGCAATACGCCGATACCGTTGTCACTGCCATAACTGAAGTGGAGACCGCGCTGGTACAGGAACAATTCCTGTACACCCAGGTCGATAGCTTGCGCGCCAGCGTGATCTCGGCACGTCGAGCCGAGGCGCTGAGCAGGGAGCGTTATCAGCGGGGAATTACTACCCTCCTGGAACTGCTCGATACCCAGCGGCGCTGGCAAAATGCCGAGCGCAGTCTGCTGGCCGCGCAGCAGGCCAGCTGGAATGCGCGCATCAATCTGCATTTGGCCCTCGGTGGCGACTGGCGGCTTGGCCAGGGGTATGCGCCCGGCTTGGAAAGTCCCGAAACGGAAAAGTAAGCATGGGCAAAATCCTTACCCGAGATAACCTTCAGCTGTTGCTGGTTATCGCCATCATCATTGCCGCGGTGGCGCTATCCCGTTTGTTCAGCGCTGCCCGCGACCTGCCCGAGCGGCGGGTTGATGAGACCCCGCTGGCGGTGACGGTAGCGACCGCGGCTCGGGGGGAACATGTCATTCCCGTACGCAGTACCGGCCGGGTCTTGCCACGCGGCACCGTGAGCATTACGCCGCAGGTGACGGGGCGAGTGGAGTGGGTCAGTGACAACCTTTACGGGGGTGGTTTTCTCGAAGCCGGGCAAGCCCTGTTTCGCATCGAGGCGGTTGATTATGAGAACACCGTGGCCCGCGAACGGGCGCAACTGGCCCAGGCCCGGACGGATCTGGCGCTGGAACAAGCCGAAGCCGAAGCAGCGCTAGCCGAATGGCAGGCGCTCAATCCCGGGATACAGGCGCCTACCCTGGTGAGTCGGGCGCCGCAAATTGCCCAGGCCGAGGCGCAGCTGGCCGCGGCCCGCGCGCGCCTGGACCAGGCCGAACTCGATCTCTCCCGTACCCTTTATCGGCTGCCGTTTTCCGGTCGGGTGATATCCAGCACGCTGGAAATCGGCGAATTCGTGGTCGCGGGCACTAATTACGGCGAGATTTACAACCAGGATGCCCTGGAAATCGTGCTGTCGCTGCCTCAGAACGATTTGCACTGGCTGCGCCATGGTACAGCCGACGAGATCGACGTGATGATCAATTTCGCTCTGGCCGGGGAGCCGGGAGCCTCGGCGCGGGTACCTGGCCGGGTTCTGCGCTATGGCGCCATCCTCGACGAAAATACGCGGTTCCAGGACGTGGTGATCAAACCGGTCGGCGACGGCAGCCTGCTACCGGGCATGCTGACTGAGGTGGAAATGCGGGGAACCCCCGTTGCCGACACCTGGCGGTTACCGGTTACGGCGATTCAGCCGGGCCAACATGTCTGGCGTCTGGATGAGGACGACAAACTGCAGCGGCTGCAACCACAAATCCTGAAAACCCTGAGCGACGGGGTCATCGTTAAATTACCCCTTGATCTCGATGAGGCGACCTTTGTCAGTAGTGTGCTGAATGGTGGGGTGGATGGTTTGAAAGTCCGAGTGCTGAGCGATACGGAAGGCCCTGCCCATGGCGGATGACCAACTCAGTGGTCCTCGTGCCGAGCCCAGCGCGCAGGATCGTCGCCACGGGTTGAATACCCTGGTCGGCTGGTTTGCGACCAATACCGTCGCCGCCAATATCATTATGGCGTTCCTGCTGATCGGTGGGTTTGTCGCCGTGCGCGGCATGATTACCGAAACCTTTCCCTCCATCGATCCGCGCACCATCACCATCGCCACGCCCTATCCGGGCGCGACGCCCTACGATGTCGAGGAGAGTATTACCCGCCGCGTGGAAGAGGCGATGATTGGCATTGAAGGCGTCAAGCGCGTGACCTCGAGTGCCAGCGAAGGCGTCGGCATGGTGACGGTCGAAATGGAGGATTTTGCCGATCAGGATCAGGTGCTCGACGATGTTGAAACCGCGGTCGATGGCCTGGTGGATTTCCCCCCGGAAGAAGCTGAAGAGCCTTCGATCGTCAAAACCCGACGCACCTCCAGCATGATGTCCCTGGCGGTATTCGGCGACCTTGATGAAGCCAGCCTGCGGTACTGGGCGGAAACCATCGAAAACGACCTGCTGCAATTGCCTGAAGTGACACTGGTCAACATTAACGGCGGCCGCGATCTGGAAATTTCCATCGAGGTCAGCGAGGAGACCCTGCGCCACTACGGCCTGACACTCGATGACATTGCTCGGCGCGTGGGTGAATTCTCGGTCGACGTGCCGGGCGGTACCCTGCGCACGGCATCCGGGGAGATCCTGATTCGGGTTCAGGACAAGCGCTACACCGGTGAGGAATTTGCCAATGTCACTATTCGTAGCGCCAGGGATGGCGCCCAGTTGCGGCTCGGCGATATCGCGACCATTCGCGATGATTTTGAGGACATCGAGGTCATCAATCATTTCAATGGCAAGCCCGCGCTGTTTGTCGAGATTCAGCGCAGCGATGCCCAGGATACGCTGACGCTGGAACAGGCGATCAAGACTTATCTGCGGGATCTGGAATTGCCGGCAGAACTGGATGTGCAAATCTGGCGCAATACATCAGACGTATTGCGTTCGCGCATCAGCCTGATGGTGCGCAACGGTATTCTGGGTTACGTGCTGGTATTTCTGAGTCTGCTGCTGTTTCTGGATCTAAAACTGGCCTTCTGGACCAGTCTCGGTATTCCGATTTCCTTTCTGGGTGGCCTGTTGCTGGTGTCCTTTACCGGCATCACCATCAATATGATCAGCCTGTTTGCACTCATTATCGTGATTGGTATCGTCGTGGACGATGCCATTGTCGTCGGTGAAAGCATCTATCACGAGCAGGAGAGCAATCCGGGCAACCGCTACGCCGTGCTCGATGGCGTCTTTCGAGTACGGGCGCCGGTCACCGTTGGTGTGTTGACCTCCATCGCCGCCTTTGCGCCACTGCTGTTTTCAACCGGAACCATGGCCCAGATTATGGCGCCGGTGCCGATCATCGTTATCGGCATTCTCGCGATATCGCTGATTGAGGCCTTTTACATCCTGCCTGCTCACCTTGAATCGAAAACCCGCTGGTCGGCCGGCTTGCTGGCGGCATTGAGGGATCGCACCCAGACCGCGCTGGAGCGCTTTGTCAGTGCGTGTGTCCTGCCGCTGTTGGGGTTGGGCTTGCGTTATCGCTATGTGATCGTGGCGCTGGCGCTGAGTACCATTATTGTCACGATCGGCATTTTCCAGGGCGGCATCGTCCGCTTCGTGTTCTTTCCTCAGATTGACAGTGACCAGATCACCGTGAAAATGAAGATGCCCACCGGCACCGCCTTTGAAACCACCTACCACTACGCCGCTCAGATTCTCGAAGCTGGCGAGCGCATGGCCAGGGAGGCGGAGGCCGCGGCAGGGGATGGCAACTCATTGATTGAAGCGATTTCCTTTACGGTGGGCAGCCAGGGTGCCGATACCACCGGACCGCGCGCCAGCAATGCCAGCAGCAATGCCAGTAATCTGGCGCAGATCCGCATGGAACTGGTACCGGGCGACCGGCGTTCATTTTCATCCAGCGAGCTGGCGCGCCGGTGGCGACAACACCTTCCCCTGGTGCCCGGCGTCGAAAGCCTTACCTTTCAGAGCAGCCTCGTAAACGCTGGTGAGGACATCAATATCGAACTGTCCCACCGCGATGAAGCCACCCTGGGTGCGGCGGCAAATGCCTTTAAATTAAGCCTTGCCAGTATCGCTGGCGTCAGTGACGTGCAGGATAGTTTTGAACCGGGCAAGCGCGAATACGTCTTTGAATTGACGCCGGCGGGTCTGGCGGCGGGCCTGACGCCGATGGATATTGGTCGGCAGTTACGCTTTGCCTACCATGGCGCGGAAGTACACCGGGTGCAGCGTGGTCGCAGTGAACTCAAGGTGATGGTTCGCTACCCTGAGTCCCGCCGCCGCTCGCTGAGCGATTTGTATAACACTCGAATTCGCCTGAAAGATGGCGCGGAAATGGATTTGCGCACCGCGGCGGTGATTCGTGAACAACGGGGCTACTCCCGCATCGAACGGGTCGATGGCCGACGCATTGTCAGTGTCAGTGCCGATGTCGAGGAGGCGGTCACGACACCGGATGATGTCATCGCCGCCATGCGCGAGCGGAGCCTGCCAGAGCTGAGCGCCCGCTATCCGGGGCTGAGTTATTCCTTCGAAGGAGCTAATCGGGATCAACGTGACGACACGCGCAGCCTGACTCGCAATCTGCAAATCGCGGTGATGGTGATGTTTGTGATGCTGGCCTCCCAACTGCGCAGTTATGTGCAGCCGCTGATAATTCTCACCGCGATTCCCTTCGGTTTCGTCGGCTCGGTCTGGGGCCACCTGCTGATGGGGTTTGATATTTCCTTTATCTCGATCTTCGGCATGATCGCGTTGTCCGGCGTGGTGATTAACGACTCCGTGGTGTTGGTGGACTACTTCAACAAGGTCCGGGATCAAGCCGGTCTATCAATTCGCGACGCGCTGGTCATGGCGGTGGAAAGGCGTTTTCGACCCATCCTATTGACGACGATCACAACCAGCCTGGGCCTGCTACCCATGCTCACGGAAACCAGCTTGCAGGCGAAATTTCTGATACCCATGGCAGTCAGTATCGCCTTTGGCGTGCTGTACGCAAGCCTGGTGATTATTTTCCTGGTGCCGGCCTTGATTCTGGTGAGCGAAGACTTTCGGGGTCTGCTGCGCACGATTATTGGCCGCGGTTCCCTGACAGCGAGCGGTTGACGGGCTAATCGCCGGGGGCGAACTGGTTTCCCTAACCACTCAGAATCTCAAACTCGGCCACTACCGGCAGGTGGTCACTGGCCACTCGTGTCAGTTGCAGGCGGGAAACCTGGGCGGAAATCAGCCGTAAGCGGCCCCGATAATAAATCCGGTCGAGGCCACCGCGCGGCGCCAGGGACGGGTAGGTCTTGATCGGACGGGTTCGAAACCGCGTTTCGCGGTCGCTGGCGCAACGCAAACCCATGCCTTCGACATACAGCGCCCGCAGGCGCGAGAGCCAGTCATTGAAATCTCCGCCGACGATGCAGGCAGTGTGGGCATCGACATCGGTAAATTCCCTTGACCGCAGGAGCAGCCCGGACTGGCGCTGTCGCTCCAGCGGCGAGAGTCCCAGATGAAGATTGAACACCTCCAGCCTGTGGCTAGCATGGCTGCCACTACTGATCTCTATTCCTGTGTGCTGGCAGCCGCGCCGTTTCAGGTCGCCGATGGTCAGGTCGATATTGCGCTCGCGCACTATCGGAAAACGGCTCAGGGTGGCGTTGCCGTAGCGTCCCTTGCGCAGACTGACGTTATGGCCGGCCGCGTAATGAGGGTAGTCCAGGGCCTCGGCCAGTTCCTTCGCCATATCCTGTTCGAGGGATCGCGGCACGCCGTCGTCAACTTCCTGTAGCAGGACGATATCGGCGTCGTGGTGGCGCAGTATATCGGCGATACGCGATGGCGCGAAACGGCGGTCGAGGCCGATGGCCCGGTGAATGTTGTAGGTGAGAACTTTGAGTTTCAACTGCTGTTTGACTCCGCTCGCAGGGGCCGCGCCGAGCGTCCGGGCACCGCCTGCCGTCATTGTATTACTGTTTGCCGCTGCCACGCTAAGTTGTCAAAATACATGCCGGTTATTTTTATCGTCTTTGCTATGAGTGTCATTGGTACCCTGCGGGTGATATCCCGCTACCCGGTCAAGAGCATGCGCGGCCAGGTGGTGGATAGCGCTTTTGTCGGTTATTCCGGTATGTACGGGGACCGAATATATGCGTTTAAAACTCCGCAAGCGCCGACGTTTTTCCCGTATTTTACCGGCCGTAACAAGCGTCAGATGCTGCTTTACACGCCGCGCTTTCGCTTTCCCGAACAGGCTTATCAACCCTGTAGCTGGCCCGAGGCCGAGGCCTACAGTATTGGTGTAACGCCTGTATACGGGGACGAAAACCAATTGGTTGTCGATGTGGAAACACCGACCGCTCAGGTGTTCGCCATCGATGACCCGGCGCTTGCGGCCCAGTTGGCCGGTGATGGTCCGGCGTTGAGTCTGTGCCGGTCGGATAGAGCGTTGACCGACGGTCGGCCACTATCGTTGATTTCCAGCCAAACCGTGCAACAGTTGTCGGAGGAAACTCAAAAGCCGGTCGACCCACGGCGCTTTCGGGCCAATCTTCAGGTTGAATGGTCCCAGGCAGCGGGGTTTTACGAGGACGAACTGATCGGGCGTCAACTGAAACTGGGCGATCGAGTCATCGTCGCGCTCGTGGCGCGCGATCCGCGCTGCGCAATGATTACTTTTGACCCGGACACCGGGGAAGCCGATCCCGCGCTGCTTCAGTGTTTGAGCGCTCGACATCAACGGCGAGCCGGCGTCTATGCCGCCGTGCTGGTCGAGGGAATGGTAAACGTCGGGGACGACGTCGAGCTGATCTGAGTGTGGATTTGGACGGACCATCGGGTTTTATCCATCGGGGCAACATAAATTATGGGCGCGGAAGACCGCCTGCATTGACACCGGCGAACAAGCGTGTCTAAATTTGCGCGCGCCAGGTCATTATAAAACACCAGCAAGAGGATCATTAACGTGGAATGCCCCAAGTGCAGTAGACCCATGGAAACCCAAACCTTCAAGAGCATCGAGCTGGATCGTTGCACCGGCTGCTATGGTATTTTTTGCAGTCCCGACGCCATTCAGGATGGTAGGGAAGTGTGGCTCGCCGAAGCGGTTCTCGATGTGGGCTATGAAACTACCGGGGCGCGATACGATAAAGTCGATGACATCGACTGCCCGTCATGTCATGTGCGAATGGATAAAATCTCCGATCCCGTACAGACCCATATCTGGATGGAAGTCTGTCCCCAATGCAATAAAATGTTTCTTGATGCCGGGGAATACACCGATCTTAAACACCACACCATTCTGGATAAATTTCGCAGCTGGCGAAAAGGCAAGCGGGCTTGATAAAAATAAACACCGGTGCCGGATAAAGCAGTAGAAGCTGGAAGCTCCAGCAAGAGACCGGGGATGACAGCGTCGGATTAGAGGTGCTGAATTTTCAATAACCCTACTGAATAACCGCCCGCAGGGTTCTGGTGGTATTGAGCAGGCGGCGAGTCACCACACGCACCATCCACTGGTGGAATATACTGGCGAGATCGGGTCTGTCCTGTTCCATGCGCTTGAGCGACTGCGCGTCCATGGTGAGAATCTTACTGTTGGTATCAGCGATCACGGTAGCGGTCCGTGGCGTACCCAGGTAAAACCCCAGCTCGCCAAACACGGACCCCACGGTGGTTCGCCGAATCCGGTGCCGCTCTCCGGATTCGGTTTCGATAAACACCGAGCACTCGCCGGCGTCTATAAAGTAAATTTCGTTGGACATGCCGCCCTGTTTGCATAACACGTGGCCGGCGTTGACTTCCCTGCTGCTGAAATAGGATAGAAAATCAGTCAAATTTTCATGCGGAAATATGGCGGATAGTTGCGCCAGAATCGTCTCTCGATGCTCGGGAGTATCGCTATCTCCATCGATGTGGTAGGTGGAGAGAAGCCGGTTTTCGCACCACTCGACGGCGTGGTCAACGCTGTCAAAAAACTTCACATTGATGCTGATATCCTGGGTAAACCCCGCCTGGCTTAACCTTTGTTTGTGCTCGGGCTGTAAGCCGGCAAGAATGAAGTAGAAGGAGCGTGTCGAGGCCAGTTTGGCCATTTTTATGAAGCTGAGCGCGGCGGAGGAGTCCACTCCGGTCACCTGGGAATAATCGTATACCGCGTACTGGATGGGCGTCGCGTTGGCTGAATCGTCCGATCGTTGCACCAGCTTCGAATACAGGCGGCTGGCGGTGCCAAAAAACAGATAGCCCTGCAAACGGGAGATATAGATACTGCCGCCATGCTGCTGCAGGGTTTTTTCCTCCTCGGGTCCCCTTTCGACATTGCTGGAGAGTTCCTTGCCGGAGCAACTGTAACGGCTTACATCCACAGTGCTGTACTTGAAAACAAAAATAATCACCGACGCGATCAGGCCCACCGCTACTCCCTCGATCAGGCCGAAGGAAATGATCGACACGAAGATTAAAGGAATGACCAGGTATTCATAGCGAGGAAATTTATTTCGCGCTTCATACAACCACTCCTTGATAAAGGCAAAGCCCATGTAAAACAGCAGACCGGCGATCACCGGCCTGGGGAAATACTGAATCGTGGACAAGCCATAAAGCATGCCGACAATACACAGGAGGATAGCGCTCAAATTGACAATCTTGCTGGCGGGCGCGTTCAACTGGTTAAAAAGTGTGGCGATACTGAAGGAGTGAAAGGAGATCAGGCCGCCGAAAAGGCTATTCAAAATATTGGAACTGCCGGCGACCTTGAGTTCCTGATTGATGTCGAGCTCCTTTTCTTCCAGCAGATCAATACCGTTTACCGTTAACAGGACCGAGATGGCGCTGAGCACGACGATGGTCAACAGACTGCCGGAGTTTGAAAACACCGATTGCCAGCTTGCGCCCGACAGGGCATCAATCGCCAGGTGCAGGGAAAAGCCGCCTTTTGCTGTCTCGAATGGACCGATCAGCCAGTTCTGCGCGAGCAGCTCCCTGGGCCCGAAACCGGCGAGGAAGGCGAGTGCGAAAAAAATGATCGTTGTCACTAGCATGCCCAGGGGAATGGCCACGCCCTTTGGGAAACGGAAGCCCAAAGCATAAATGCTGAGGGCAACAGCCACGCAATAGCCGAATTTGCGCAAATCATCCGGGGTGTACACCGCCCCGATATCCATGAGGGATTCCAGTTCTATGTTAAACAGGACTTTGATGGCGCCGAGTAACAAAAGCCAGCCAGCGCCCGCGAAGTATCCACCGATTACGGAATAGGGTAGATATTGGACGACACCACCGAGTTTTAATCCGCCGATGAGCAGGAAGAAAGTACCGCAGCTGACGGTCGTGACAATGATCGCCGCTACCGCCGTGAAAAAAATATTTTCCGGGTCCAGGGTATTGGCGGAGACGGAAGTGGCGATGATTGAAAGCGCTAGAGCCAGTATCGGCAGCGTGTCATCGTCCGGTACCGGTAAAACACGCCGGGCGCCGCTGTAAATCGTGAAAATAACACCACTGATAATGGTCGAGATGATGGCCAGGGATATGCCCTGGGCGCGGAAATCACCGAGCGGGCCGGAAAAAATAAGCGCACCGTAGGAGATGGCCGTTATTAAAATCACCAGACCGATGATGAAGCCAATAATGGTGGCGGATAAATAGTCGAGCCATTGGTTTCCGGTGACGGGAACCGAGTCCTCCTGGTGTTGATATTCGCTCACTATTTGGCATCCATAACGACGACGTGGGGGCGCTCGGGCAGGGATGTCGCTTTTAGATAATCGTCACACATTCTACTGTAAAGTCGGGAGGCCTGGTCGTTGGCGAAGATGTCCAGAACCGCCTGGAACTTGTTTTTAGCCGCGTTCCAATCGCCGCGACGAAAGTCTTCCAGTGCCGTACTGAAAAGCTCGATCAATCGCCAATCATTGCTGCTCGCGGAGTTCTGGTCAGCAATGATTTCAACCACCGGGAGCGGCTCGTTTTTGCCCTTGAGCTGGAAGTCTCCCAGGTGACGGATAGCCAATTGGCTCTCAAAACCCGTCACCACACTGCCGGAGGCGATGATCGTCGTGCCCAGGTGCTTGTTAAGGCTTTCCAGGCGGGAAGCGGTGTTGGCGGCATCGCCGACGATACTGTAGGCAAAGTGGCCGCCGCCACCGGCATGGCCGACATAGACATTGCCGGCTTCCAGGCCGATCCTGAGGCCACCGGATTGTAACTGGGGATTTTTCGCCTTGAATAGTTCAATGGCCTTGCGGGAATCCAGGGCCGCCCGTAAGGCATTGAGTCGAACATTCGGGTCCTGCTCGGCGCCGGTCCAGGCGCACATAATGGCGTCGGCGCGAAACTCGGTGACATCAACGCCATTGTCGTGCAGAGGCGCGGCCATGGCGTCGAAATAATTGTTCAGAAATCTTGCCAGTTCGCCCGGAGCCATGCCTTCGGCGATGGTCGAAAAACCGGCCATATCGGTGGCGAGACAGACACTGTATATAACCTTGTTGGCATCGGATGGGTTGAAGTCACCGCTGACCAGATCGTTGACGACGCTGTCGGGTACGTACTGCCGTATGGCTTCCGAAAACTGCGCGCCGCGCCGTCGCTCGAAAAGGTATTGGCCCATGATGCCAACGGCGAAAGCCAGCGGCGCCTGGATCAGTATCGGCGTTGCCAGGGGCAACCACAGCTGTTGAGAGCTGAAAAGATGCTGGCACAACGCGCCGTAGCCTAGCAGTACCAGAATGGCAAGGGGTACGGATCGAGTCGCCGCTGCCAATGAAAGCAGAGCGGTAAGAGCAATGCCCCAGAGGAAAATAAACAGGGCGCTGTAGCCCGTGTTCAGGGGCTGAATGGCTTCACTATTCAACAGATTCGCAAACGAAGTTGCCGCGATTTCCACCCCGGCCAGATCGACGCCGTATTTATTGGTGTAGATGGTATGGAAACGGTCGGGTTGCCCCGGATCGAAGAGGTCGGAATAGCCGACAAAAACAACGCTGTCGCGGATGGCCCCAGACACCGCATCTAACCTGTCCGGCGCGCCCAGAACGTCCTGATAAGGGATATTGCGAATGGTGCCCGGTGAGCCGTAAAAGTTCAGATATCGTTCGCTCGGACCCAGGTACAAGCCCCAAAGCGCGGCCAGCAGGCGGGTGTTTTCAGACTCCGCCCGCTCTTGCGGGTCAGGAACCGCCTCCACAATCCCAGGTGAAGTTTCGAGGAATCGTTTCAGTCGGGCCATGCGCTCGCCGAGTTCCCGGCCTGCGCTCAGGGCCGAGGGAGAGGGCAGGAGTAAGTCCTCGGGGACATTGAGAGCTCGCAGCTGTTCGTTCCATGCCTCGCGCACGGGCTCGGCCAAAAGCTGCAAGCCCAGCGCCGGCAGCGTGGGTTTGCTGTCCGCGCTTTGTTTAAAGGTAATAAAGTCATAAACCGAGGAATCGATCTTGGGCAAGGTGAAAGTCCCGATGCCCTTGGCCGCATCGGCCAGGGCGGGGAAAGGCGGTAGTACGTTTTCGACCCAGACAGCGCCGGTAGTCTCGCCGTTATTCGAGCGTATCGGCTGCATTTTGCCGGTAAGGCGCTCCACCACCACCACCCGCTGGGAATTGGCCGCCGCTTTAGCCAGCGCCTCGTCATGCGCCTTGATTTTATCCGTGCCGAAGTGGATATCGAAAACGATGGCCGCGGCGCCTGCCTGCGTAAGCTTGTCGATCAAATCGCCATGAATGCTTCTCGGCCAGTCGCGAGGCAGCGGAGCAAGCCCAAGGTCTTCGCCGGTTTGCCCATTAATGGCGATAACCGCGACATCCGCCGGTGTCTCCCGTTCGCCACGGATTTTGAAGAGGGCCGTCAGTCCGGTGGATCGCTCAAATACCGGGCCCGCGGGGGAGAGGAAAATCGCCAGGCCAATGAGGCCATTTAAAAGGCATAGGAGTACTATTTTCAATCGCCGCGCCATAGTGCAAATTTTCCTCTGGAACGGGCCCCATCGCCCCGGAGATGCCTGGGATTGAATAGGTCATGTTGATTTTTAACAGCATTGCGATGGCGGCCATTCTGCCAGCTAGTGGTGTACGCGGAAAGTATCCGCCCGGGATAATTGGCAGTTAACAGCCCAGGTGGCATCACATTCGCCGCGAGAAGTTAAAGTTTTACCAGGTTTCAGTGGCAGGCACGGATGGGCGGCCGAAGTACCTGAACGGGTTAGCGCGAATATATCGATTAGAATAAATTATAATTAATTTTAATTTAATATAATAAATAGATATAAATGATCTAAATAAATCGGAACTTGTCACTCCCGGCGTCGATCAGTGCAGTCTGTTC
>JBECKV010000112.1:0-24777 GCA_040235495.1 Porticoccaceae bacterium | reverse complement strand
TGTGACCATTTCCAGCGCGTGCTGCTTGGGTGAAGGGGCTCGGAGCATCAGGGTTGCCTGTTGAAAGCGACACCCTATTAAACAAAAGCCCCCGCCTTTAGGCTAGGGGCTTTGTCAGCAGTCTGGCCGGGCTAATGCCCGGTTTTTTTATTGCCGGTTTCTTCCCTATTCCTACCTGCACTTACCTGTTCCCGGCGCTTACCCAACCATGGTTGGGTAAACACGCCCTGGTCCCGAGACTGCCCTGATTACTTATCTAGGCGAGGGCGCGCAGTCGCAATGGTGGTAGGCGCCGGTTTCGAGATCGAGTATCCGCAACCGTCTGCCCCAGACGCAGCCGGTGTCGAGCGGATACAACCCGCCGCCACATTCCCGCCCGTCGAGCGCCGCCCAGTGACCAAAAATCAACTTTTCCTGGGCGGTCTTGCGGTTGGGGTGGGAATACCATGGGGCATACCCCTCGGGTCCCTGTTCCGGTCCCAGCTTGCAGGTCAGTTCCAATTCGCCAGCGGCGGTGCAAAAACGCATTCTCGTGAAATAATTGGTAATCATCCGCCAGCGTTGGGGGCTTGGTAACTCGTTTTGCCATGCGGTTGGCGCGTTGCCGTACATGTTTTCGAAAAATAGGGAAGCCTGGGGGCTCCTGAGCACATTCTCGACTTCTTCCGCTCGCGCTCTGGCCGTAGCCAGGGACCACTGCGGTGGAATCCCGGCGTGTGTCATCACGTAGCCCTGATCCTGGACCAGGAGTGGTTGAGCCTGTAACCAGTTCAGTAAGTCCTCCGCGTCGGCGGCCGAAATAATATCGTCCAATGTATCTTTTGGGCTCGGATTTCGGTGGCCTCGAGCCGTTGCCAGCAAATGCAGGTCGTGATTGCCCAGTACCATGCGAAAGCTCGAGCCGAGGGATTTGAGGAAGCGCATGGTTGCCAGCGACTGGGGGCCGCGATTGACAACATCACCCACGGACCACAGTTGGTCCCGGTCCGGGGAAAATGTCAGTTTATCCAACAGTCGTCGTAGTGGTTCCAGGCAACCCTGAATATCGCCGACCGCATAAGTTGTCATCGCGATGCTGCCTGACTGGTCAGTTGATGGCGTTGGGTACGGCCAGCAGGAAAGTCGGTATAGGCGCGTCGAAGGCCGTACCGGTTTCGTTGAGCATGTGATAAGTGCCGTGCATCGTGCCAATTTCCGTTTCCAGAACCACGCCACTGGTGTAACTGTAGCTCTCGCCGGGGATGATCAAGGGTTGTTCGCCGATCACGCCTAGACCCTGGACCTCCCGAGTGGTGTCGTTGCCGTCGGTAATGATCCAGTGGCGACTGATTAACTGGGCGGCTTTGTCACCGCGGTTACTTATGGTGATGTGGTAGGCGAAGGCGAATTGTTGTTTGAAGGGGTCGGACTGGCGCGGCAGGTATTCGGTGACGACGGTTACCTCGATGGGGCATTTCTGGTTCATGGCGGCCTCAATCTGTCTGCGCAAGCAGGTTGGCAAGCGTAACAAAATCCTCGACGGCAAGGGATTCCGGTCGCGCCGAAAGATCAACCATGCTCCCGTCTATCTCACTGCCGCCAGGCACTAACTTTAAACTGTTGCGCAGGGTTTTACGCCGCTGCTGAAAGCAGGTCTTGACCAGGTGGCTAAACAGCCCCATGTCGATGGCTTCCCATGGCGGGCTTGGATGGGGTAGGAGCCGTACCACGGCCGAAGTAACCTTGGGCGCGGGCCGGAATGCCGTTGGCGGCACGGTGAGCAGGGTATGCACCTGGCAATGGTATTGCACCATGATACTTAGGCGCCCGTAATTTTTACCGCCAGGAGCAGCGGCAAGGCGCTCAACGACCTCCTGTTGCAGCATGAAACACATGTCGGAGATGGCATGGCGATAAGCAAGCAAATGAAATAACAGTGGTGTGGAGATGTTATAGGGCAGGTTGCCGACAATGCGCAGGGATTCTCCCTGACCGAGGGTACCGAAGTCCAGTGTCAGCGCGTCCGCCTGGTGCAGTTGAAAATTGGGTCGCTCGCCATATCGCTGAGTCAGGTGCGCCGCTAGATCCCGGTCGATCTCCACGACTGTCAACCGACCCGGATTTCGTAGCAGACCTTCGGTAAGGGCGCCGAGGCCGGGACCGATTTCGACAATATGATCCCCGGGTTGGCTGTCAATAGCGTCAAGGATTTGACCAATGACTTGTCTGTCGACCAGAAAATTCTGGCCAAAACGTTTGCGGGCGCGGACCTGGCCAGAAGAACCCGACATCGTGGTGGCTTTTCCGCCGGCTTAAGTGGTGGCGACGCGCGCCATTGCCGCCGCCGCCGAGATAGCCGCCGCCAGGCTACCCATGTCAATGTTGCCCGTGCCGGCCAGTTCCAGGGCCGTGCCATGGTCCACCGAAGTGCGGATAAAGGGCAGACCGAGGGTGATATTGACCGCTGCGCCAAAGCCACGGTGTTTGAGCACCGGTAAGCCCTGATCATGGTACATGGTCACCACGACATCCGTATGGTCCAGATATCTGGGTGTAAATGCGGTATCCGCGGGGAGCGGGCCACGGACATTGAGGCCCTGCTCGCACAGCTCCCTGATAACCGGAGCGATAATATCAATTTCTTCATGGCCGAGGTGGCCGCCTTCTCCGGCATGGGGGTTGAGCCCACAGACGAGCATGCTCGGCGATCTGATGGCGAATTTGCACTTTAACTCCCTATCAATGATAACCAGTGTCTCCCGGAGCAAGGGTTGATTCAGGCTTGCGCTTACTTCGGATAAAGGCAGGTGAGTGGTGACCAGCGCGACCCGCAACCCGGGGGTCACGAGCATCATCACCACGCGAGGGGTATTGCTCAGGTCAGCCAGGTATTCGGTGTGGCCACTGAAGGGGATGCCAGCGTCATTAATAATGGCCTTGTTTACCGGGCCAGTGACCAGGGCCTGAAAGGCGCCGGTACGGCAACCGTTAACGGCGGTTTCGAGTGCTTCCAATACGAAGCCGGCGTTGTGCTTGTCGGGCTTGCCGGGCCGGCAGGGTGCCGGTAAGCGGATGGGCGCGATGGCCAATTCACCGGCTCGCAGCGGCCGTCCATTCGGCGGGCGTAGTTTCAGGGGCAAATTGAGCAGCCGCGCGCGGTTTTCCAGTAACTCAGGGTCGGAGATGGCGATCAATTCGTGGGGACTGCCGGCCTGTATCAGCGTGATCAGCAGATCGGGTCCGATGCCGGCCGGTTCACCCGGAGTGAGGGCCAGACGCAGAGTCATAGTTTGATGTCAACAAATGCTTCGTTTCGTATTTCTTCGAGCCAGACCTGTAATTCTTCGGCGTACTTGCGCTGGCGCAGTTGGTTGGCTGCCTGGTTACGCAATATCTCGGCGCTCAAATCCTGCTTCCGTTGGCCGACGATTTCTATCAGGTGCCAGCCGTACTGGGTCAGTACCGGCTCGCTGAGAATGTCTATGTCCAGCTCTTCGATGGCTTTTTCGAACTCGGGCACGAATTGGCCCTTGGTCGCCCAACCCAGATCGCCGCCCTTAAGCGCGGACCCGGTATCCTCTGAATACTGACGCGCAAGCTCGCTGAAATTGTTGTTTTCCAATATTTGCGCGCGCAGGTCGGCGATCTGCTGCCGAGTGGCTTCACTATCGCGAATTTCGTTGGGTATTAGCAGTATGTGGCGAATTTTTTTTTGCTCAATCAGCGTTTCGCCGCCGCCGCGCCGGTCGTAAAGTTTGAGTAGGTGGATACCCGCGTCGCTATGAAATGGCTGACTCGTCTGACCGGGCTCAAGCGTCTCGAGTGTCTGGATGAACAAGCCCGGTAGTTGCGCGGCCTTGCGCCAGCCGAGATCTCCCCCCTTCAGCGCATTGGGTCCCGCCGAATTTACCAGCGCCAGCTGACGAAAGTCCTCGCCAGCGGCTAGCTTCGTGTACAGGGCCTCGGCCCTGGCCTGTGCCTGCGCGAGGCTATCCGGCGTGTTGTCGGGTACGCGAATCAGGATATGACCGACGTTGACTTCGGGGGAGGCGAGAAATTTACCTTGCTCCGAATTAAGAAAGTTGTTGATTTCCTGGTCGGTGATCTCGATGCGACGGTTGACCATGGCTTGCTGGACGCGAGCTACCATCATATCGTTTTTGAAATTGTCCCTAAGCTTGCTCAGGGTCAGTCCATCCTGGTGGGCATAATTGACGAACTGTTCGAGCGTCAGACCCTGATTGCGGGCGGTATCTGCCAGGGCCGCGTTGATCTCGTCATCGCTGATCTTAACGCCGGCGCGCTTACCGATTTCAAGTTGCAAGCGATCATGAATGAGTTTCTCCAGCACCTGCGACTCGATGGCGTTTCGCGGTGGCGGTGGTTGTTCGGAGCGCTGCATCTGTCTGATCATCATCTCAACCTGCTCGTTTAACTCGCTGGCCATGACCACGTCTTCATTGACAATGGCGACGATGCGATCCAGCGCCTCCAGTTCAGCTCTGGGAGGGGCGGCGTAAAATGTCGACAGTATGATAAACAGAGCCGCGATACCGGCAGCCACGGGTCCGATGGGCGGATTTGCTTGCTTCACGTCAGCGCTCCCGGGGTTCGTAACCGTAAATCCCATCCTTGAGAATGTTCTCGACACTGGCGCCAGTGCCGGCCAGACCTTTTAGCTGTACCTGGAAAAAGACGCCATTGTCGTATTCGAGTTCCTCCTCGGGAATGATCAGGTCATCATCGCGATCCAGCCAGTGGCGGAGGATGACGCTGGCCCGCCAGCAGCAGCTTTGGTATTCAACACCGGCAAAGACCTCGAGTTCGCGGCTATTGGTCAGGTCATGGTTCCAGCGTCCGACCAGGCTCCAGTTTTCTCCCACGGGTAAGAGAGCCGAGAGGTCCGTTTGCTCGATGTCGGCGTCAAACAACTGGCCGTCGACAGCGCGAGGGCTCCTGCGGGTGTAGCGGTAGGAGGTGTTGAAGATCGCGTTGTTGTCGTTGTTATAGCGCAGACTAAGGCTGCCTTTGTCGACCTTGTCGCTATTTTCATCGAACAGGATATCGGATTGAAAACGCAGGAATTGGCTCATTTGCGCCGCGAATTCCGCGGCCAGCGCGGAGTCATCACTCAGTAGGTCCGTGGCCAAATCCCGTTGCGCAGGATTGGTCAGATCGGCCGGATTGTCGAGACTTTTCAGCACGGCCTGGCTCAACGCGGGATCGAGGGACACATAGCGATCCTGGAAGTAGAAGATCTGGCCAATACTGCCACGCAGCCGTTCCACGCCGGTGTCATTATCGATCAGCCGGCTGGTCAGACCCAGGGTCAGCTGGTCGGCGTCGCCGATGCGGTCACTTCCGGAAAATCGGTCGTCACGGAATAGCTGCTGGTAACTGAAGGTTAATTCGGAGGTGTCGAAATCGGGCTGAGCGCTCTGCTCCTCGAAATCCGAGTTGAGGTAATAAAGTCTCGGTTCAAAAGTTTGCAGGCTGTTCTTAAACCAACTGGCCTCGCGTTCAAAAAAAAGACCGGCATCGATAATGGCGACCGGAACGGTCGCCGTGGGGCTATCGTCACCGTTGGCAATGATCGGATCATCCAGGTCGTAGGTCAGATGTTTGATCTTGACCGTGGGACGCACATAGCCCCAAACCCATTGCTGGTCGAGAGTAAGTGCGTAATCAAGACGCGCGCGGCTGCCAGTGACCAGGGGATTACCAGCCAGGTCGATTTCGTCCTGGTGGTCAAATTCGGTGTACTGATGCTTCAGATCCAGTTCCAGATCAAGATTCCAGGGCGAAAAGCGATAGTTGCCATTGACGTCCGCGCGCGGCAATTGTTGATATTGACGTTGAGTATTGTTAATCAGGGTCTGATATTCGACCGCCCGCAATCCAAACCACCAATGACCCAGGTGATAGCCGGCACTGCCCTGTTGTCTCAAGTGGGTTTCGCTACTGGCTTCCAGGCTGACATTGCCCAGATCACGGAAATAATCCTCATCGCTGACCTTGGTGTAGTCGATACCGGTTTGCCAGGGTCTGCCAAAGCCGCCGAGGTGCTCGACATTCACCAGCCAACGGTCCTGTCCGGCAAAACTTTCCGTCAACGAGTGGTCTTCATCGCTGTCATCGCCACCGTCATCATCTGGCAGATAGGCGCCGCCAATGACGAAGTCGGTCAGCGCGGAGAGGTGGCGAAGTTCAAGTTCCAGCATTTCGCCCCGCTCCTGAATATAGCGGGGCGTCAGCGTGGCATCGTAATTGGGCGCCAGGTTGAAGTAGATGGGCTGGCCGTAGTCGAGGCCGTTTTCATCGCTGACGTTGAAAGTGGGGAAGAGCAGTCCAGTGGCACGACGCCCATCCACCGGGTAACGCAGCCACGGCACATAGAAAACCGGGACGTCCTTGACCTCGATGCGCGCGTGTCGCACCGTGGCCATGCCATCGTCCGGGTTGATATCGATACGGGGCGCCACCAGCTGCCAGGTGTTGTTGCCCGGTTCGCAGGTGGTGTAGGTGGCGTTGTCGATGTAGATGCGTTCATCTTCATCTCGGGTCAGGTGCTTGGCGGAGCCGCGCACCCCGGCTTCATGCATGACGAAGACAGCATTGTCCACCTCCAGGGCCTGGGTATCGAGGTTGACTTTGGCGCGCTCGCCCAGCAGCAACAGGCCCGGCTCCCGAAACTGCAGGCCGCCCTTCAATTCCACGGTGCGTTCGGCCTGATCGACGATCGCCAGGTCACTGTGAACCTGCCGATAGCCCTGTGAGATCTGCACATCGCCGCGCATGGTCGCCACGTCGCCCTGTGCTTCGGTGGTGTCAGCGCTGACCCGGAGAGACGAGGCCTTTGGCTGCGACGCCGCGTCCGGGTAATCCCGAGGTGGTTCTATGTAGCTGCCGCAGCAACCGGTTGCCTGGTCGGCGCGCTGTGCCTCGGTGAGGGCCTCTTGCGGGACCCAGTCGAGATTGCGAGCGACCTTTATGCGGGGTTCATCAGCAGGGGGTGGTTTTGCGCTGCGGGCCGAGACGCGCCGGGGTGGATGCTGGTAGCCTGGTCCCGGCAAGGTAATGGCCGAACACTGCCACTCGCCATCAGCTCCGGCCTTGCACGTCCATTCCTGGTGGGAATTCGCCTCGGCGGCTGTAGTGGCCGCGTCTGCGTCCTTGTCGGCCTCCGCTTGAGCGCTGGCACCCCAGTGTGTCGCGAATAACAAAACTACCAAGCCGCGTTGGATGCGTTGAAATAAGTAGCGGCAGGGCATTCTCGTGTATTCGCTCAGAGGCATGACTTTCCCGTTTCCAGGTTTTCAAGGAAGTTGAATGGCAGTGCAAAATAATTGCTCCGCATTCTACCTGAACTTGTCCGGCTAAGGAGAGTTGGCGCACTTATTCGGATAAAATGAGCCAATCATAGCGGCTGGTGTGTCAGGATTGGTTAGTGACGATTTAAAGGCCTGGGTAAAGCGTTACATGCCCGCTGCCATCAGCGGCGCCGAGCTTAACTTGAATCCTGTTTCGGGAGACGCGGGATTTCGCGAGTACTTCAGGATTAACAGTATCCCGCCCCTGGTGGTGGCTCATGCGCCTCCAGCCCATGAGAATAACGAGGGTTTTGTTGCCATAAGCCTGAATCTGGCTGCGGCAGGGGTGCATACCCCCCGTATTTACGCGGTGGACTATCAAGCCGGATATATTCTGCAGGAAGATCTGGGCGATCGGCTTTATCAGCGACAACTCAATGGCCAAACCGTCAGCCGACTCTATGCAAAAGCTGAAAACGTGCTGCTAAGAATGCAGATGGCACGGCCCGACCAAGCCATTTATCCCGCCTACGATGCGTCGCGTCTGCGCGCGGAGATGTTGCTGTTCCCACGGTGGTTTGTCGAGCAGCTGCTCGGCCGCCGGTTGGCGGATAGCGAAACGGCAATGCTCGATGAGCTGTTCACATTTCTGATTACACTGGCGCTCGAGCAGCCCCGGGTGGTAGTACACCGGGATTTTCACAGTCGCAACCTGTTCGATTTGCCGGGTGATGATGTCGGCGTGATCGACTTTCAGGATGCGGTGATCGGGCCTTGTACCTATGATCTGGTGTCACTCCTGCGCGATTGTTATGTGCGCTGGCCGGAGTCGCTGGTGCGTGAAAGAGTCAGCAATTATTACCACCAGGCTCGTACGGTCGGCGTGCTGAATGCCGATATCGACGAGCAGCGCTTCCAGCGCTGGTTTGATCTGATGGGGCTGCAACGGCACATCAAGGTGCTCGGCATATTTGCGCGCCTTTACCTGCGCGACGGTAAATCCGGCTATCTGAATGATTTGCCCCTGGTGCTGCGCTATGCCCTGGAAGTGGCCCGACGCCATGACGAGACCGCCAGGTTTTATGATTGGTTCGCGGCGGTACTGGAACCGCTATTGCCGGAACAGGCTTGGTATCGGGACTGGCGCACGGCGGGTGAGGCATGAAGGCAATGATTCTCGCGGCGGGTCGCGGGCGGCGCCTGCGACCGCTGACCGACCACACGCCCAAGCCCCTGCTATCGGTAAGAGGCAAGTCCTTGATCCAGTACCATATCGAACACCTGTATGCCGCCGGCATCAGGGAACTTGTCATCAACTGTTCCTGGCAGGCGGAGAAACTGGAAGCCGCGCTTGGCGATGGCAGCCGCTTCGGCGTGCGCATTACCTGGTCCCGCGAGCAGGTGCCCCTGGAAACGGGCGGCGGTATTCAACGGGCATTGCCGCTGCTAATCCCCGGCCCTGACAGACACTCCGAAAGCAATGCCACTGAAGAAGGGCGTTCGTTCCTGGTCATCAGTGGTGATACCTGGACGGACTATCCTCTCGCCCGCCTGTGTGCGCATGATTTGAAGGATGCACTGGCCCATCTGGTGATGGTGCCGAACCCGATACACAATCCCGAGGGTGATTTCCAGCTTGATGCTCATGGCCAGCTGGGCCTGAAGGGTGGCGACCCCGGATCTTGCCTCACTTATACGGGCCTGGCGTTGATGGCTAAAGGCCTTTTTGACGATCGTGATTGTGGTGGCGAAATTTTTCCCTTGCGCGAAGTTCTGCGTCCGGCCATTGCGGCCGGTCGTGTGACTGGCGAACTTTACCGGGGCCTCTGGTCCGATGTCGGAACCGTGGAGCGATTGCAGGCGCTTAACCGTGAACGGTATGCGTCCAGCTAATCAGGGTATCGGGTAAAAACCTGGGATACTGTTTTTTTTCGGTACAATAGACGTGCTTTAGCGCTGTCCAGTTCCCCGACCAGACTTGGTCTTCAGGGGTTTTATATTCCGCTTTCTTTCTTTAAGGGTGAGTATGTTTGAGTCCATACAGGCGATGCCTGCCGATCCGATTCTGGGATTGATCGCGAGCTTTCTCAGGGATGAAAACCCCAGCAAGGTTGATCTGGGGGTTGGTGTTTACAAGGACGAGCATGGTCAGACGCCGATCATGGCCGCGGTCAAAAGAGCCGAGGCTATCTGCTATCAAGCGGAACAAACCAAGGCCTACATCGGCCCTGCCGGGGTGCCCGAGTTCAACCAGCACATACGAGCGCTGATTTTCGGCGCCCGGCATTCGGCTTTGCTGAGCAACCGGGTAAGCACTGTGTTGACACCCGGAGGTTGCGGCGCGCTACGGGTGGGGGCTGAATTTCTGCGCCATTGCGCACCGGAGGCGACAGTGTGGGTGAGTGACCCAACGTGGGCAAATCACATCCCGTTGTTGGGTAGTGCCGGCCTCAAGCTGGTGCAGTACCCGTATTACGATCGTGAAAATACCCGAGTACGGTTCGAAGAGATGATGGCGAGCCTGGAAAAAGCCGGCGTCGGCGACGTGGTCCTGCTGCACGGATGCTGTCACAACCCCTGTGGCGCCGATCTCAGTGAACAACAGTGGCAAGCACTCACTGATTTGGCCGAGAAAAACGGCTTTCTGCCCTTTATTGACCTGGCCTACCAGGGTTTTGGGCGCGGTCTGGAGGAGGATGCCTACGGCGTGCGTGTAATGGCGACGCGATTGCCGGAATTGATGGTAGCCAGTTCTTGCTCCAAGAATTTTGGTCTGTACCGCGAACGCGTCGGCAGCTTGTCTGTCATGGGCACGGAGACCCGCATCGGGGATGCCGCGTTGACGCATATCAACAGCATCGTGCGCGGTATCTACTCCATGCCGCCCTCCCATGGCGGCGCCATTGTCGCGGCCATTCTGGGCGACCCCGAGCTTAAAAAAAGCTGGATTGCCGAGCTCGACACCATGCGCGATCGGCTCAACGGCCTGCGCCGGTTGCTGGCGGACAAGCTCAGCGCCGCCAGTGGCAGGGATTTCGACTTTATCGCCAGGCAATATGGCATGTTTTCCTTTCTGGGCCTGTCCCCCGATCAGGTTGGGCGGCTTCGCGAGCAATACGGTATATATATGGTGGATTCCAGCCGCATAAATATCGCGGGGGTGCGGCACGATAACGTTGACTATGTCAGCAGTGCGGTGGCAGCGGTATTGCGGTCTTGAGGGATACTGGAGTATGGAGAGCCCGGCGTCGCCAAAACCGCCTGGTTCACCCAGCGATTTAACAGGGCTAATTACCGTTAACCACCAAAAAGGGGCCATGAGGCCCCTTTTTGGTTAATTCCTGGTTAATGCGTTTTTGCAGCCACCCGGCGGCTTTCACTCGAGTCAAGCTTATTTAGCGGCAACCGTGATACCACCATGCGACTTGCGCAGCTCGGTCTTGAGAATTTTGCCGGCGCCTGACTTGGGCAGCTCATCCAGGAAGTAAACCGCCTTGGGTACCTTGAAGCGGGCCAGACGCGCATTACAGAACTCGATCAGCTCGTTTTCGCTTAGCGTCGCGCCAGGTTTCAGCACCACGCAGGCGGCGGGAACTTCCTGCCATTTTTCATGGGGTATGCCGATCACTGCCACCTCGGCGATGGCGTCGTTCTGGTACATGGTTTGTTCCAGCTCCGCCGGGTAGACGTTTTCGCCCCCGGAAATAATCATGTCCTTCTTGCGGTCGACGATGTACAGGAAGCCCTCGTCATCGAGATAGCCCAGATCGCCTGAGCGATACCAGCCGCCGCGCAGGGCCTCGGCCGTGGCTTCGGGTTTATTCCAATAACCCTTGAGCATATTCGGGCCCCGGCAGATTACCTCGCCGACATTATTGGGCCCGACGTCGTTGCCTTCATCGTCGACGGTGCGGACGTCGACAAAAAACGCCGGATACCCTACCGAGCCGTTTTTGCGCTCGCAATCCCATTTGTCGAGGATGGTTACCAGGGGCGCCATCTCGGTCATGCCGAAACCTTCGTAAATGTCCAGGCCTCGCTCCTTGAAGTAGGCGAGAATTTTCAAGGGCGTCGGCGCGGCACCGGTCATCAGGAATTCGATCGAACTCAGGTCGAAATCCTTTTTGCCCAGTTCCTCGACAATCATCTGCCACATGGAGGGTACGCAAAACAGGCCGGTGATGCCTTCCCGTTCGGTGGCTTCAAGCACCTTGACGGGATCAAATTCCGGCAGGGTTACCACGGTGCCGCCCTGAAACAGGGTAGGCAGGACAATAACGCTGGTGCCACCGATGTGGAACATCGGCGCCACGCCCAGGGACACGGTGCCGGCGTGGATGGGCAGGCGCTGGGTGGTGTGATAAACGTTGGCGGCATGCGCCGCGTGAGTGAGCATGGCGCCCTTGGGTCGCCCGGTGGTGCCGGAGGTGTACATCAGCAGGGCGACGTCGTCGGCGCCCACGTTGGCGTTGATTTCGCTGTCATCGCCGCTGGCGATAAAGGCTTCGTAGTCGGCGTCGTCGTCACAGGCCCGAGCGTTGCCGCAATAAATGAGGGTGTCAAATTTCTTGAGCGCGTTGACGCCTTCGGCCAGGTGGCGGAATTCGTCATGAAAAAACAGGGAGCGGGCGCCGGAGTCTTCGACGATATACTCAATCTCGGGCACGGTCAGGCGATAGTTGATCGGCAGGAAGATGGCTCCGAGCTTGGCCACGGCGAAAATCAGTTCCAGTTGTTCATTACCATTCATCAGTAGTGATGCGACACGGTCGCCGGGACGCACACCGTGGTCGCGGAGGGCATTGGCCAGGCGATTACAGCGCCGGTTCATTTCCTTGTAGGTAAAGCGCTTGTGGCGGTTGACCACCGCCAGGCGGTTGCCGGAAATAAGCTCGCGTTTGGTTAACCAGTATCCGAGACCCTGATCCATAACTACCTCTCTTGGTGCAATTCGTTCTAGTTTATTTGGCCCAGCCCGCCCGTTTATGCTTATGGCAATATGTAGAGGCGAAACCCCGGCCTTTCGAAGCCGCCGCCGATGGTCGGCAAGACTGTTGATGTGTCGACGGTTTTTCGAGGGGCGAGTGTATAAAGGACCAACAACGCTATCAAGTTCTTTTTCCCCTGACAAGCGCCAAGAGCCCCTTGACGTGGGCTGACGTTGGCGTTTCCGGCCAGTGGGGCCTTGCTGTATTTCCCTATAATGCTGGGTCAAACCATAGTTATGTCGGAGCATCATTGAAGTCTTTGCCGGTCACATCTTGGCGCGTGCTGTTTGGACTGGCCCTGACCAGCGTACTGCTTGCTTCCCTGGCGCCGACCGGTGGTTCTGGTCTTGTTGCGGGAGTGGATAAACTGGCGCACGCGGTTACCTATGCGGTGCTTTACTGGCTGGCCTGGCTGGCATTTCCTGGGCCGGTACTACGATGGTCGATACATCTGGGTTTGCTGGCTTTCGGCGCACTGATCGAAATCCTCCAGGCGCGCACCGGTTACCGTATGATGGAGGTGGCGGATCTGCTGGCTAATGTCACGGGCGCGGTTCTGGCCAATCTGGTGCTCGCGTCAGCGGCGAGAAAGACTACGACCGTCACGGGTGAACACGAGGAGGAGGCATGAGCCTGGACTGGAATATTACGGCCGCGGCCATCTGGCGCCCGCGCCAGGGCAGCCTGCGGGGCGTCAAGCGCATTGATTCGATTCGCTTCGAGGACTTGCTGGGCATCGACCGTCAGCAGGCGGAGTTTCGCGTCAATCTCGAGCGGTTTCTCGGTGGTGGGCGCGCCAACAATATTCTTCTCTGGGGCAGCCGCGGCACCGGTAAGTCCTCCCTGGTGAAAGCGGCTTTGAACGAATATCGATGCCGGGGCCTGCGAGTGGTGGAGATAGACAAGGATGATCTGTCCGATCTCCCCGATATTGTCGATGACCTGCGTGACCTGCCGCAGCGCTTTCTGGTGTTCTGTGATGACCTGTCCTTCGACGAGGGAGAAACCGAATACAAACATCTGAAAAGTGTGCTGGAAGGTTCGATCGAAGTGCCGCCGGACAATATTCTTGTTTGCGCCACGTCCAACAGACGGCACCTCATCAGCGAACAAAAAACGGATAACCGGGATGTCGAGTTTATTGACGGCGAGCTGCACTACGGCGATCGGATAGAGGAAAAACTGTCATTGTCCGACCGCTTTGGTCTATGGCTGTCCTTTTACCCCAATACGCAGGATCAGTATCTGGCAATTATCGACAGTCTGTTCAGCGCCGAAGTGGCTGGTGGCAGCGTCGATAAGGAACAATTGCACCGGGCGGCAAAACAGTTCGCCATTGCGCGGGCCTCGAGAAGCGGGCGTACCGCCCGGCAATTCCGGATTCAGTATCCGGATTCAGTATCCGGAATAGCGAATCAATAGCGCCTGGGCTGGCCTTCCGGGCGGGTCTTGAAGCGCTTGTGGATCCAGAAATAATCTTCAGGATGAGCGCGGATTTTCCGTTCCAGCCAGTCACTCCATAGCAGCGTGTCAGCAACATCGTCCCCCGACGGATAGTGCTCCAGCACCGGTTCAATTTCCAACACTGTGCGTCCGGTCGGCTGTCGATAGGCATAGGCAAACAGGACCTGGGCATTGGTGGCTTTGGCGTACTGGGGAATGGCGGTAATGGTAGCGGTGTCGATGCCAAAAAAAGGTATAAAGATGCTGCGCTTGGGACCGAAGTCCTGATCGGGGAATATCGCTGTCACGCCGTCTTCCTTAAGCTCGGTCAACATGCGCGTCACTTCCTTGCGGTGTAACGCCCTGATGGGGTAATTCGCCATGGCCCGCTCGTAAAGCTGCGCCTGTAGCACCGGGTTGTCCATCGCCCGGTACAGGGCGGAGAACGGCTTGATGGTGGACAGTTTTGCCAGCCCTGAAATAAAACCGTTGCTATGGCCGGACACGATAATTAACGGCCGTTTGGCGGCAAGGGCGGCCCGGAAATGTTGTTCGCCGATGATCTGGTAACGTTCAATCTGGTGTTCCGGGCGTTTCCATACCAGATCCACCAGTTCGAACAGGGTTAGCAGGGTCGAGTACATATTTGACTTCGCCAGGGCATGCCGAGCCCCGGCATCCAGTTCCGGAAAACATAGCTCGAGATTGCGGTAAATGGTTTTTATGCGCGGGCTGCGGGTTTTAATGGCCAACGATGCGAATCCCCTGGCCAGCGCGCTTTGGACGCTGAAAGGGAGCTGGGCCAAAATCCAGGTGCAGCCGACGGCTAGCCAGGATAGCCAGTAACGGGGTGCGTACAATCCCAGGCTGCCGGTTCTAAAACGATCGGTGCGTTTGGGCATGCTCGAGGATCCTGTACTGCGTGACACTCAAAATTGGGTCACAGGTTGTGGAAAGCCACATGGCTTTTTATGGGCTGCCTGGCTCTCGCAGGTCCAGTCGCAGAGTATCAGGGTGAATCGGGTTTTTGCCACTCAAGCCAAGAACGACCGTGGTCAGCTCTTGCCAGGGACAAGCATCGCGCATGCCCTTGATGGCGCGATCAATGCCCGCCGCCTGGCGTAACAGCAGGTTCAACTGCGTCGGTTTCAGGCGCTTCAGCGCATTGCGTACCAGACCCTGGCGCTGTTGCCACACGCCCAGGCGCTGCAGCACCGCGGGCCCGTGTGCTCCACCAGCCAATTGCTCGCTCGCTTTGATCAGGGTGCGGAGTTCGCGGGTCAGCGCCCAAAGCACCGCGATCGCTTCCGTGCCCTCGTTGCGCAGGCCGTAAAGCGTGCGCGCGGCAGCCTCGCTTTCTCCGGCCAGTGCGCGATCGACGAGGGTGAAAATGCTGTAGCGGGCGCTGTCGGCGACGACGCTGGACATGGTTTCGACATCGATGGTTTTGTGCTCGCCGATAAGCAGTTTGAGCTTTTCGATTTCCTGGCTGGCCGCGAGCAGATTGCCCTCCACCCGCTCCGCCAGCACCTCGATCGCCAGGGCATTGGCGTCAATACCGGCGGCGCCCAGGCGCTGGCTGATCCACTGTGGCATCTGCCGGGCGTCCACAGGCCAGATCTGTATCACCACGCCGTGTTTAGCGAGGGTTTTAAACCAGGCGCTATTGGTGGCGCCGCGATCAAGCTTGGGTAAGATCAACAAAAGCAGGTTGTCGGCGCTGATATTTTCACAGTAGTCCTGTAAAAACCCCCCGAATTCCTTGCCTGGCCTGCCCGAAGGCAGCCGAATCTCGAGGATTTTTCTGTTCGCAAACAGGGACAGGCTGTTGGCTTCGTTCAGGACCTGTCGCCAATCGAAGTGCTGGGTGGCTTCAAATACTTCCCGGTCATCGAAGCCCTTGGCGCGCGCGCTGGCGCGAATGTTATCGCAAGCCTCCTGTAGCAATAAGGGTTCGTCGCCGAAAACCAGATAAATGGGCGCCAGTGTGGCTTTCAGGTGCTCGCCGAGTTGTTCAGCTCTCAGCCGCATTGTCACCGGTGCCGGGGCGTTTCAGGTGTCGCAGTCGGTTTACTATCTGGCGCGCCAGATCGGCGCGCATTTCCCGTTGCAGCATCTGTGCTTCGTCGTTGGTGGCGAGGACATTGTCTTCATTGTATTCAAAGACCCGCTCGACATTGATTTTTGTTTTCGGCACGACGGGGCGGCCCTTGCCATCAAGGACCAGATATTCCACCCATTCGGTGAGTGAGCGTTCCGAGACTCGAGCTCTCGCGCTGACCGTGGCGGTTCGTCGCCGGCTGTCTTCTTTAACGATGACCAGGCTGTACTGGGCTTCGGTGGCGTTGGCGACCACACTGACATCGCTGGCCTCGAGCTGCCTTTTCAGTTGTTGTACCAGGTCGCCGTAAGGATCGGCCGAGCTGATATGAAGACGTTCAAAAGCAACAATGTTGCCCTCGGTGCCGCGCAGGCGCCAGCCACAGGCAGTCATCGCCAGACAGATAGCGGCGACAAGAAAGAGCTTGGTCAGGCGATGAGGCATTGTGGGTTCCTGTGGTCGAATGCGGTTGGGCCGCCGAGGCTCGGGGAGGTCTAGCCAACGACGATATTTACCAGTTTGTTGGGCACCACGATCACTTTACGGATGTCCTTGCCTTCCGTAAAGCGACCGACGTTGAGGTTGGTCAGAGCTGCCGATTCTATGGCTGCACGGCTGGCATCGATGGCCACTTCGATCTGCGCCCTGACCTTGCCGTTCACCTGGACAGCCATGGTCATGTTACTGCGCGCCAGCGCCGCTTCGTCCACGCGGGGCCAGGCAGCGTCGATTACCGCATCGCTGTGGCCCAGTGCCGCCCAGGCGCAGTGGCACAGGTGGGGAGTGATGGGCGCCAGCAATAAAACCGCGGCTTCCAGCGCTTCATGGCGAACCGCGTGAGCCTGGGGGCTGTTATCGTCGAGTTTATTGAGTTCATTGAGCAGTTCCATCACCGCCGCGATAGCGGTATTAAAGGTCTGGCGGCGACCATAATCGTCGCTGACCTTGGCGATGGTGGTATGGGTTTTGTAACGCAGATCCCGTTCCTCGGTGGTGAGACCGTCGGTGTCGAGGGTGGTGGTTTCATCCCCGGTACTGCTTACGTGGCCGTGCAGGGTCTTCCACAGCCGACGCAGAAAGCGGGAGGCGCCTGCGACGCCTTCGTCGGACCATTCCAGGGATTGCTCGGGCGGCGCGGCAAACATGGTGAACAGTCGCACGGTGTCGGCGCCGTACTCATCCACCAGGTCCTGGGGGTCGACAGTGTTGCCCTTGGATTTGGACATTTTGCCACCGTCCTTGAGTACCATGCCCTGGCATAGCAGCCTGGTGAAGGGTTCGTCGGAACTCACCAGGCCTTCGTCGCGCATGAGTTTGTGGAAAAAGCGTGCGTAAAGCAGGTGCAGGATCGCGTGTTCGATGCCGCCGACGTACTGGTCCACGGGTAGCCAGTAGTTGGCTCGGGCCGAATCAAGCATGCCCTCGGCGTAGTCCGGGCAGGTAAAGCGTGCGTAATACCAGGAGGACTCCATAAACGTATCGAAAGTATCGGTTTCGCGTTCCAGCACCCGGCCATTCAACGCGGCCTTTCTCCATTCGAGGTCAGCCTTGATGGGTGAATGCACGCCGTCCATGGCGACATCTTCGGGCAGTAATACCGGGAGCCTGTCGGCGGGGACGGGTATTTCCATGCCTCCCTTGTCGTAGAGCATGGGAATGGGTGCCCCCCAATAACGCTGGCGCGATACGCCCCAGTCGCGCAGGCGATAATTGGTTTCGATTCGGCCCCGGCCGCGCTCGCCAAGCGCCCGGGCGATGGCATCAAAGGCCTGGTCGAAATCCAGCCCGTCGAAACCGCCGGAATTGACTAACCTGCCTTTGTCGATAAAGGCCTGCTGGTCAAGCTGACAGGGAGAGCCATCCAGGGGTGCGATCACCTGCTTGACCGGCAGCCGGTATTTGCTGGCGAATTCCCAGTCGCGCTGGTCGTGGGCGGGCACCGCCATCACCGCGCCGGAGCCGTAATCCATCAGCACATAGTTGCCGATCCACACCGGAATTTCCTCATCGGTAAGGGGGTGGCGGGCGGTGAGGCCGGTATCAATCCCCGTCTTCTCCATGGTCGCCATGTCGGCTTCAGCCACTGACCGGCGTTTGCACTCGGCAATGAACGCCGCCAGTTCGGGGTTGCTTTCGGCGAGCGCCATGCTGATCGGGTGTTCGGCGGCCAGGCTCAGGTAGGTGACGCCCATGAGCGTATCTGGCCGGGTAGTGTAGACCTCGAACGCCTGGTAGCCGGCGACCGCCTCGTGCAAAGCAAAGCTCATGGTCACGCCCCGGCTTTTGCCGATCCAGTTGCGCTGCATGGTGCGAACTTGTTCGGGCCAGCCGTCCAGCTTGTCCAGGTCCGCCAGCAGTTCCTCGGCGTAATCGGTGATGCGGATAAACCACTGGGGGATTTCCTTGCGCTCCACCGGGGTGTCGCAACGCCAGCAACAGCCGTCGATGACCTGTTCATTGGCGAGCACGGTCTGGTCATTGGGACACCAGTTGACGGCGCTGGTCTTTTTGTAGACCAGTTTTTTCTCATACAGGCGGGTAAAGAACCACTGTTCCCACCGGTAGTAGTCTGGCTTGCAGGTGGCCAGTTCGCGATCCCAGTCATAGGCGAAGCCCAGGGTATCGAGCTGCTGCTTCATGTAGCTGATGTTGCTGTAGGTCCACGCCGCCGGCACGGTATTGTTTTTAATGGCGGCGTTTTCCGCGGGCAGGCCAAACGCGTCCCAGCCCATGGGTTGCAGGACGTTCTTGCCCAGCATGCGTTGGTAGCGGCTGATCACATCGGCAATGGTGTAATTGCGCACATGACCCATGTGCAGCTGGCCGCTGGGGTAGGGAAACATGGCCAGGCAGTAATATTTTTCCCGGCCTGGATCCTCACTGACTTTAAAGGACTTGTTCCGCCGCCAATAATTTCCGGCTTCCTGCTCGACGGCTTTCGGGTGGTACTGTTCCCGCATGTGCTGCATGTCCTGCATCGGTATTCGTGGTCCGTGGTCCGGCGGGCAGCGCCCAGCCCCGGGACACCAGGGAATTTGAAAGGCGAAATTATAGGGGAAAGGCGGGTACAGACCTAGGCTGCGATGGCGTCTTGGGCTGTTATTTACGCACTTGATTCCGGACCTATTTTGGGAGACCTGGCTGTTTGCGCGGGCGTCGGGCGCGAAGGCCCGCCGAGACCGCGATCACCATACACAAGGCCAGTATCGGGGTGTCTTGCCAGCGTGCAAAGGGGGTAAGGCCGTGTCGGGGCACTACCACGCCATCCAGTACACCAGGAATAAAACGCGAGAGCTGCGTTTCAATTTCGCCCCGGGCGTTGATAAATGCGGTAATGCCGTCATTGGTGGACCGTAGCAGAGGCTTCTGATTTTCCAGGGCTCGGACACGGGCGATTTGCAGATGCTGATGGGGGCCGAAACTGCTGCCAAACCAGGTGTCGTTACTGACGGTCAGGAGGATATCCGCGGCACGAGCGTCCCGGGCGAGAGGCCGAGCATAGGCGATCTCGTAACAGATGGCGGTGGCGATCCTGTGCGGTCCGACCGCAATCAGGGCCTGCTGGTCCGCGCCGCTGCTAAAGGCCGACATGGGTAGATCAAAAAAGCTGATCAGGCCGCGCAGCCAGCGCTCCAGCGGTACGTATTCGCCAAAGGGCACCAGCCTGCGTTTCTGATAATGACCCGTAGCCGTACCCAGGGCGATAACACTGTTGAAATAGCGTTGATCGGCAAGGCGATATTCCGGGATGCCGGCGATCAGGCCGGTGTTGTGTTGTTCCGCCAGCCTGGCCATTTGATCCAGAAAGTCCCCTACTTCATGCTGCAGCGCGGGGATGGCGGATTCCGGCCAGACAATGAGGTCCTGGTCCGGCTTCTTTGCCAAAAGCCCATGAAAGTCAGCGAGGATGCGCTGTCGTACTTCGGCCTGCCATTTCCCGAGCACCGGATTGTCGGGCTGCACCAGACTGACCCTGAGGGCCTGGGTAGAGGTGGGGGTGGTCCAGGTCAGCGGCTTGAGAACATAACCGCTTAACCAGAGCAGGGCGATGAGCGTCAATGTTATAGCGCTGTCGGTGGCGGCGGCGACTTTTGTCCCCAAAGCCCCGGCAAGAATCTGGCTGCACAGGGCGCCACTCAGGGCGATCGCGAAACTCACCCCCAGCACGCCGAGGATCGGCAGCCAGCCCGCCAGCCAGGTATCGATCTGACCGTAGCCCAGATAAAGCCAGGGGAAGCCGGTCAGGAACCAGCCCCGAAACCACTCGCCCAATACCCAAATAGCGGCAAAATAGCCGGCGTTTGCTAAACCGGTTTTCGGCGGGGTCAGGCCCAGCAACTGCATGGGCAGGGCGAATACCAGCCCGAGGCCGACGGCGAAAGCCGCGGTCATCAGGCCCGCCAGCGGGACCGACGCCTGCCCGTAGTGGTGGATACTGACATAAATCCAGGACGCTCCGGTGGCATAGAGGCTAATCCCGAATACGAGATTGGTCAGAAACAGTTGCCTGCCACGCTGTCCGCGCGTCAGCCTGAACAGGGCGGCGCAGGAAAAAATAGCCACCGGCCACCACGACATGGGCGCCATGGACAGGGGTAGCACGGCGCCGGCAAGGGCGACAGCGATGTAGCGTAGCCCCGCGGATCCCCGGAATTCGGACATAACGCTCGGGGTCAGCTTCGGTGGGGGCGGGGACGTACCTCGAGCATGTGGATCTGACGCTCGTCCGCCTCCAACACCGTGATTAGATAGTGCCCCAGGGTGGTTGATTCCCCTGTCCCGGGCAGATGCCCGAAGGCGCGCGCTACCAGGCCGCCGAGGGTATCGAATTCGTCTTCGTTGAGGCCGGAGCCAAAGTATTCATTGAAGTCTTCGATGGGGGTCAGCGCGGCGACATGGTAACAGTCGTCTTCGACACGCTGGATCGCGATCAGATTATGGGGGTCGGTTTCATCGGTTATTTCCCCGACGATTTGTTCAAGGACATCCTCAATCGTGACCAGCCCCGCCACCGAGGCGTACTCATCCAGGACCACGGCCATGTGGTAGCGTTGCTGGCGAAATTCCTTGAGCAATACATTCAGTCGTTTGCTCTCGGGGACAATCGTGGCCGGGCGTATCAAGCGGGCCAGGTCGATATCCGTCTCCGCCTCCAGAGCCAACGGCAGTAGTTCCTTCGCCAGCAGGATACCCTTGATGTCGTCGGGGGACTCCCCGACTACCGGGAAGCGGGAGTGGCCGGACTGGATCACCAGTTTCAGGATTTCCCGAATGTCGGCGTTTTCGGGGATCACGGTCATTTTTGACCGTGGCACCATGATTTCACGAACCTGTTGATCGGATACCGCCAGCGCGCCCTCCATGATTTCCAGAGCTTCGTCATCGAGGATGGCGTTGCTGTGGGCGTCCTGCAACAGCTCCGCGATTTCCGCTCGGCTAGCCGGTTTGCGGGTAAAGGATTTGAACAGTCGAGCGAACAAACTCGATTTGCTCGACGGGCGGTTTTCGGTATTCACGCGGCTTGTGTCCTGGTTCCGGGATTGTGATGGCGCGACAAGGTTCAGCCGGGCGCAAGTTCGGGATAAGGTGCGGCAAAACCCAGGGCTGTCAAAATCTCGGTTTCCCTGGCTGCCATGATGATCGCATCCCCTTCTTCGATGTGATCGTAACCCAGCAGATGCAATGTGCCGTGTACCACCATGTGGGCCCAGTGCGCGCTGACTGGCTTGTTTTGCTCAGCGGCTTCGCGAGCGATCACGGGGGCGCAGATAATGAGCTCGCCCAGGAGCGGCAGAGGCACTCCGCGCGGCAGGTCGGCGCTAAAGGAGAGGACGTTGGTCGGCCCGGTTTTGTGCCGATAGTGCCGGTTCAACTCAGCGCTCTGGGTCGTGCCGACAATGCAGATCTCGACTTCGGCGCACCCAGGTTGATTGCCCACGGCCGCCGCCACCCAGGTGCGTATCGAGTCAGGGTCGGGGGCTTCGTCGCCGCTGAGATTCTCGACGGACACGGTGGTGCTCATGGCGGTGGATCAATTATCGGCATTGTTTCTGGCTTCGAAGGCATCGTAGGCATCGACGATCTTCTGCACCAGGGGGTGTCGCACCACATCCTTGGACTGGAAATATGTAAACGATATGCCTTCCACCCCATCCAAAACTTCACTGCAATGAATCAGGCCCGAACGCTCCCCGCGAGGCAGATCGATCTGCGTAACATCGCCGGTAATGACCGCCGTTGAACCAAACCCGATTCGCGTCAGAAACATCTTCATCTGTTCCCGGGTCGTGTTCTGACTTTCATCGAGAATAATGTAGGCATTGTTCAGCGTCCGTCCGCGCATATAAGCAAGTGGCGCAACTTCAATAACACCGCGCTCGATCAACTTGCCGACCGTCTCGACGCCCATCATTTCATAGAGGGCGTCGTACAGGGGACGCAGGTAGGGGTCGACCTTCTGTGACAGATCGCCCGGCAGAAAGCCGAGTTTTTCACCGGCTTCGACAGCTGGACGCACCAGCAGAATCCGGTCTATTTCATGGCGCAGGAAGGATTCGACCGCACAGGCCACAGCGAGGTAGGTTTTACCAGTGCCGGCCGGGCCGATACCGAAGTTGATATCGTGAGTCTGGATGGCCTGAACGTACTTCAGCTGGTTGCTCCCCCGGGGGCTGACATTGCCCTTTTTGGTGCGAATAACCGAGAAACCGCGGGTAAATTCGTTGCTGGCGTCGGCAGTGGCTTCGGCAAGACTGAATTCCATGTGACTTTCCATGTTGGCTTGTTGCAGGCAGAGGTGGATGGTGTCGGGGTTGATATCCTGGCTGGCGCGAGTCTCTTCATAGAGATAACGCAGCAGGTTCGCGGACGCTCGAGTGCAGTCCGGGTCGCCGTACAGGGCGAACACATTGCCCCGGTTTCGGATCTGGATATTGAGCCGTTTTTCTATCTGATGGAGGTGTTCGTCGAACTGGCCGCAGAGTTTTGCCAGACGTTGGGTATCGTTCGGTTCGAGGACGACCGTATGGGCCGCGGAGCTGATGTTCAAATGGCTTATTGAAACCTATTAAGCAATCGGGACGCGCCTAGCATAGCCGCTTTAAATCCGTAATGAAACCCGTTTCGAAATCGTGAGTTAGCGGTGTTTCCGGGTTGCGGATACCCTGAGTGCCCGCCATCCCTGAGCTTGCTCAGGCATTGCTGGCACGGGTGTTCGAAGCCACGAGTTGTCCGCGCAGGGAGTTGGGCAGGGCCTGGTGGATGACGACGTCGACAAAGTCGCCGATCAGGCTGTGATTCGAGCAACTGAAGTTGACCACCCGGTTGTTTTCGGTCCGACCCTGGAGTTGCCCCGGATCTTTTTTGGCGATACCGGTCACCAGAATACGCTCGCTGCCGCCCACCATGCGCTCACTGATAAGCATGGCCTGACGGGCGATGCGTGCCTGCAATATCCGCAGGCGCTGGCGATGTACCTCCGCCGGCGTGTTGTCCCTGAGGTCGGCGGCAGGGGTGCCGGGTCGGGCGCTGTAAATAAAGCTGAAGGACTGATCAAAACCGATGTCTTCAATCAATTTCATGGTGGCCGCGAAGTCGGTATCGGTTTCGCCGGGAAAGCCAACGATGAAGTCCGAGGACAGGCTGATGTCGGGGCGGACCCGGCGCAGCTTGCGGATGATGGACTTGTATTCCAGTACCGTGTGACCTCTTTTCATGGCCGCGAGAATTCGATCGGAGCCGCTCTGTACCGGCAAATGCAGGTGATTGACCAACTCGGGCACTTCGCCGTAGACCTCGACCAGCGCGTCATTGAATTCGATGGGGTGCGAGGTAGTGAAGCGGATGCGGTCGATGCCCTCGATCCGTGCCACGTAGCGAATCAGTTCCGCCAGGTTGGCGCTGGTATCGCCACCGTCGGGCATGGCGCCCCGATAGGCATTGACATTCTGTCCCAGCAGGTTCACTTCGCGGACGCCCTGCCCGGCCAGGTAAGCCACCTCGGTCAGGACATCGGTGACCGGCCGGCTGACCTCTTCGCCCCGGGTGTAGGGGACGACACAAAAACTGCAGTACTTGGAACAGCCTTCCATGATGGAAACAAAGGCCGTGGCGCCGTCGGCCTCGGGCATGGGCAGGCGGTCGAATTTCTCGATTTCGGGAAAGCTGACATCGACCACCACAGCGCCGTTTCGCCGTTTCTCATTGATCATGTCCGGCAGACGGTGCAGGGTCTGGGGACCAAATATCAGGTCCACATAGGGGGCCCGTTTGGCGATGGCTTCACCCTCCTGACTGGCGACACAGCCGCCGACGCCGATGATCAGGTCAGGACGCTCCTGCTTGAAACGCTTCCACCGGCCCAGCTGATGGAAGACCTTCTCCTGAGCCTTTTCCCTGATCGAGCAGGTATTGAGCAGCAGAAGGTCGGCCTCGGCGGGGTCCTCCGTGCTGACCACCTGGTGGGTGGTGCCCAGCAAGTCTTTGATGCGCGCCGAGTCATATTCATTCATCTGGCAGCCATGAGTGACAATGTGGACTTTTTTGACCGGTTTAGGGCGCATGGACGACTGGTCTCGAGGATGGTGCGAGGTTTGGGCAGGGGCGCGATTATAAACCTTTATAATTTCGAGACCTAGCCGGTGTTCCGCCAGGCTTCGTTCCCCGTTTTCATCGGCGCAAATATCTTGTGGTAAAATCGCGGCGGTTTCAGTGTCGGAAATTGGCGTTCAGCAATGGCAAGAGATCCAATTTACAAGGTCATCTTTTTTAATCAGGGCCAGGTCTACGAGCTTTATGCACGTAGCGTTTATCAGAGCGACCTGCTCGGTTTTCTCGAAGTGGAAGAGTTCCTGTTTGGCGAGCGGACCCAGGTCATCGTCGATCCGGCCGAGGAAAAATTGAAAAACGAGTTCTCCGCGATCAAGCGAAGCTATATCCCCATTCATGCGGTGGTTCG
>JBECKV010000076.1:0-3442 GCA_040235495.1 Porticoccaceae bacterium | reverse complement strand
CCGATGGAATTACGGGGGACCTTGTAGTCCGCGCCAAAAACTGGCGCGGATGCCACCAGGACAGCACTCAGACCGGCAACCGGTAGCAGTTTGCGGATTTTAGACATTTCTTACTCCGTCATTTCACTAATCATTAAGACAAATAGTTAGGCCATCAAACTATCATAAAACCGGGGGCGAATAAACCGCGCCCGCCGCCGGGCGGGCGTTCCGAGCGCCTTCAAGGCAGTGTTGTCTTGAGGGGTCGCCGGCAATCTTCGTCACGCCAATTCCGCTCGAGCAAGAGCTCTGATTTAGAGGCTGGCGTAGACTGCGTCGATTAACCGCACACCTCTTGGATCACCGAAAATATTTGTGTCCATCTGATTCATGGCGTAGCCGACACCCAACCTGGCGCTGGTGTCGGCGAAACCAAAGGAGCCACCCCAGCCGCTATGCCCAAAGGCGTCGGGGTTGGGGCCGTACAACTCGGCCTTGTTAAGAATGAAGCCTCGACTCCAGCGCATGCGCACGCCGATGACCATGTCCTTGCGAAAACACTCTTCCCGTGTCATTTCGGTGATGCCTTCCGGGCTGATGATCCGTGCGCCTTCCAGCTCGCCGCCATTGGCCAGCGCGCCGTAAACCCGGGCGATGCCCCGACCATTTCCCTGGCCATTGGCGCCGGGCACTTCCGCCGCGCGCCAGGCGCGGTCATTAGCGATGTGAGCGGTCAGCGGCGGGTGCGCCATGGCGCAGTACAAGGCGTCGCTCATGCGCTTGCTACTGCCACCCATGCCGCTACCCAATTGCTCGGAGCCCGGTACCGGAAGCATTTCCGCGACCCGTCCATCTTCGGCTTCGGGCAGACCGATGTAGTAATCCTTGCCCGCGCCGATAGGGCCAGCAACTTTTTCGGCAAACAACTGGCCCAGACTTTTCTTGCAAGCGGTCACCCGGCGCGCTACTTCACCAGCGATATGACCAAACACCACCGCGTGGTACCCGTTGGCGGTGCCTGGCTCCCAGAAGGGCCACTGGGCGGCCAGTACCGCGCACAGGCCGTCCCAATCGTAAAGCTCATCCATCTCCACGCGCTCCCGGGGGCCGCAAATACCGGCCTGATGGGAGAGTAATTGGGCGACCGTGACATCCTGTTTGCCGGCGGCGGCGAATTCCGGCCAGTAATCGGCGACTCGGGCGCTGTAGTCGATCAGGCCCTCGTCGGCCAGAACGCCCACGACCGTGGCTGCCATGCCCTTTGTCGTCGAGTAAGTGTTGATCAATGTGTCCGACGCCCAGGGCCGAGTACGTGCTGCATCGGCATGTCCGGCCCACAGGTCGACGACTATTTCACCTTCCTGGGCCAGGGCAAATGAAGCACCTACTTCCTTTCCGTCCCTGAAGTTCGCTGCGAAGGCATCGCGTACCGCCGCGAATTCCGGTGCGCAGACGCCCTGGATTTCAATATCAGTGTTCATAATGACTCCCCTGGTTTTTATTGGCTATGTTTTGTCCCCGGCCCGGGCTATGGCGGGTTTGCCGCCGCCGTCAGTCGCCGTTGACGTGAATGGTGATTTTGTCGGAGACCACCGGCGGCTTATGGGGAATGTGAAAATGGTCCCCCAGTAACAGCTGCAGGGTGTGTTTGTCGGGGTTGAGCTCGAGGGTGATTTCCGTTTGCCCCGCGCCAAAATGGCGGTGGTGGTCATCTCTCAGCACCGGCGCGCCCAGCGCGGGCAACTCCGCCACGTCGATCAGCAGATGATGACGGCCGGTGTTGGCCTTGTCGACACCGGCCGGCGCTACACCCATGCCCTTGATACCGAATCGTATGGTCACCGGATTTTGCAGCAGGGCGCCGTTGGCTGGTGAGATAAACTACAGCTCCGCGCCATCCGCCGCTGATGAACCCGCCTGTGCCATGGGTAGGGAAAAACAGGCCAGGGTCAGAACAGCAAATATAAAAGTAGTGATTTTCATGCGTTTTCCTTGTGGTTTTCACAATGACTGATTACCAGGGTTGCCAGTGTAGCGCAAGCGATTAGCCCCAATGCCGCTCACTATAGAGTGGCGCTCACTATAGACAAGAACATCCCCGAATTCATCGGCCGCGCCCGCGTCCGCTCATATCGCTACGCAACCGCCATCAACCGGCATGGCATGGCCGGTGACAAAAGACGCATCGTCGGAGCAGAGGAAGACCACCACACGGCCCACCTCCCTGGGATCACCCAGGCGGCCGATGGGCTGGAGCTTCAACATCTGCTTCTCTACCCAGGGTTTCTCGTCGATGGCCCGCTGCAGCATCTGCGTACGTATGCCGCCCGGACAAACCGCATTGACGCGGATATTCTTTTTGGCAAATTCAACCGCAGCGGTCTTGGTCAGCCCGACGACACCGTGCTTGGCCGCCACATAGGCGGGCACGCCCTTGGCGGCGACCAGGCCAGCGACCGAAGCGGTGTTGACGATGGCCCCGGACGTGCCCTGCTTCAGAAACTGATTGATCTGGTACTTCATGCACAAAAACACGCCCTTTAGATTGACGTCGATATTGAGGTCAAAGTTTTCGATGGAACAGTTGGGCGTAGTGGCCGCTTCACCTTCGATACCGGCGTTATTAAAGGCTGCGTCGATATGACCGTAGGTGCCCACAGCCGCGTTAATCAGGCGTTGAACCTGCTCGGGATCGGCGACATCACAGCGGTGGAAGATCGCTTCGCCACCGGCGCTACGAATACGCTCAACGGTCGCGGCACCGCCATTTTCATCGATGTCGGAACAGACAACCCGGGCGCCGCGTTCGGCAAATATTTCAGCGGTGGCGGCGCCGATTCCCGAAGCCGCGCCGGTGACAATCGCGACTTTTCCTCTAACAGATGCAGACATGGTGGGGTTCTCCTGGTTTTGAAATCTAAGAACGGGTTGAGGTTAAAAATCCTGGGTCCGAAGCATCAATAGCGGTTGGCCTGACACCGGATGCAACCGGCTTGCAGGCTAACGGGCCATTATAGGCCCAGGCCGCGAGGTGGCGAGGAGGCTGCATGACTCAAATTAAACGGCCTCCGATAAAACCGGGGTGATTCAGTGCGCGCGCCGCTTAGCATAGACCTTAGCCGTTGGAGGGACACAGCCATGAAGGCTGTGGCAACTCTATTCCTAGCCTTGGTCAGCTTGCCCACGCATGCGGCTGACAGTGCCTCTTGCTCCAACCCTAGCGGCAAGGGGTACTACCCGGAAACGGGCATTGTTTCCGCAAAGGACAGCGGCTGGGCCGACGACAGGATCTCCGACGGAATCGTAAGCTTCCCCGTCAAGTGGACAGTTCAAAAGTAGAGGACCTGGCGTTCTCAAGTGCCTCGATGGGCGGCATCCCACCGAGACTGTCGTGATCTCGCTCCTCGTTGTATTCCAGCATCCAGGCCCAGGTCATTTCCCGGACCTCGTCCAGATGCTCTTG
>JBECKV010000069.1:0-4676 GCA_040235495.1 Porticoccaceae bacterium | reverse complement strand
CGGCGCCGCCGATACCGGCCTGCTCCGGCTCGCGGGAGTCACCGGCGCGGAAAAACACCCAGTTAAACTGCAGCCTGATCGCACCGGCATCGATCAGCTCCCTGACCCAGGCCTGCTGTCGTTCGCTGACCCGACCGGTAAAACCCTGACCATCGTCATCGAGACTTTTATAATAGGTGTCAAGGTCATCGTCCGCTGGCAACCAGAGGTTTTCGCTGGCCCCAAGCAACTCGGGGTTCGCCGTCAGGCGGTCCTGCAATTCATAAGCGGCGCCGTTACTCATCAGTTGTTTGAGCTCGCGTCGCGCCTGCCGCCCGGACACCTCGCCCAGACGTTGAGTCAACGCCTCGCTGACCAGTGCCTGGTAATCGGCCGAAGCCACCTGCCGGGCGTCATTGATGTTCCGGATGCCCAGCAGCTCCGCGTCGTAATTCACGTCGAGGTTGACATAGGTCTGACGAAACGCGCCGTGCCCCTTGCTGATGATGTCGAAAAACAACATCGCTACACAAAACAAACCAAAGGCTATTGCCAACAGGCCGTAGCTCCGGAAACGTTTTTCAGCACGGTAGCGTCGGGCCAGGCTGCGCTGGATTAGCGTCGTGTTGCTATTGGGCTCAGTCATATTGTTCCCGGTATTTTTTGACCACGTTCAACGCCACGACATTAAGCAGCAGGGTGACTAAAAACAGCATCAGCCCGAGCGCAAAGGCGGATAGGGTTTTAGGGCTGTCAAACTCCTGATCGCCTACCAGGAGTGTGGCAATTTGCACCGTCACGGTGGTGACCGCGTCGAGCGGGTTAGCCGTCAGTCGGGCAGCCATGCCCGCGGCCATCACCACGATCATGGTTTCACCAATGGCGCGGGATACCGCAAGCAGAACACCGCCAACAATACCCGGCAGGGCGGCGGGAAAAATTACCTTCTTTACGGTTTCCGAGTGGGTGGCACCCAGGGCCAGGGAACCGTCTCGCAGCGTTTGTGGCACCGCGTTAATCACGTCGTCGGCGAGGGATGAGATAAAGGGAATGATCATCACACCCATCACCAGGCCCGCGGCCAGGGCGCTTTCGGAACTGACCGTCAGGCCCATGCCGGAGCCGGCTTCGCGGACCAGGGGAGCAACGGTAAGCGCGGCAAAAAAGCCGTATACGACCGTGGGTATGCCCGCCAGTATCTCCAGCGCGGGTTTGGCGTAGCCGCGCAGACGCGGTCCGGCATATTCGGCCAGATAAATTGCCGACATGAGCCCGGTGGGCACCGCTACCACCATGGCGATCAGGGAAATAAGCAGGGTGCCGGTAAACAGCGGCACCATGCCAAAAGCTCCGGAGCCCCCGACCTGGCCCTCCCGAATCGCGGTTTGGGGGCTCCAGTCAAGCCCAAAAAGAAATTCGGTGATCGGCACGGCCTGAAAAAAACGCAGCGACTCGAAAATCACCGACAGGGCTATGCCCAAGGTGGTGAAAATGGCCAGCGAAGCGCAGAGCAACAGGCCGGCCTTGAACACGCCTTCCACCTGGTGACGCGCGCGCAGTTGTGGGGTCATGGACCACCATGCCCAGGCACCACCGGCGATTGACAGAATTAACGTCACCGCGGTCAAGACCATCTGCGTTATACCGCGCAGGCGATTCATGTGTTCAGCGGCAACCATCAGGGCCGGATCATAGTGCTCGGGGGACAGGGCGCCAACCGCGATATTTTCTATCTGGCTCATCAGCAGGTTATGCTCGGCGCTGGTGGCAGCGCGCAGGTGCTCCGGCAAATCCGCAGCCACCAGGGCCGAGATGATCGGTTCATCAAAGGCCAGCCACAGGGCCATCAAAACGACCGTGGGCAGAGCACACCACAGGGCTGACTGCACACCGTAATAAAAAGGCAGGGAGTGAAGATAGCGGATACCACCCACTTGCCGGGCCAAGACCACGGACCGTTGTCGGCCGAGGAAATAAAACACGGGTGCCGCTATCGCCAGAAAAATCAGCAAACTTGGCGTTTTCATGGGGGACGCTTTGCCTCGGGTTAGTCTCGCTCAACCCCAGTGAGCAAGTGGCGATACAGGCGAATGAATATCCAGGATCTGGGTATTACGTTAAAAAAGGCCTGACTTTCGTCAGGCCTTTTGTCGATCAAATTTTTTCCGAACCGCTGATGCCGATACCAATCAGACATCGACCGCGAGTCGGTAACACTGACTTAAAGCTTTTCCTCACCCGTCATGGCCTTCAGGCTAGCGACGTTGGCACCGAATTCGGCGCGTGTGCTATCGGGAAGTGGAATCATCCCTTTTTCCGCCAGGTAGCCGTCACTGCCCCAGGCTTTTTCGCTGGTAAACTCGGCGAGATAGCCTTCAATCCCGGGAACCACGCCAATGTGGGCTTTTTTGACATAGAAGTAAAGCGGCCGCGACACCGGATAGGTTTTATCGGCAATGCTGTCAAACGTGGGTTTCACTCCCTCGATTGTTGAACCCTGCACTTTGTCGCTGTTTTGATCGAGGAAGCTGAATCCGAATACACCCAGGGCTTCGGGATTGGCATTGAGTTTTTGCACGATAAGATTATCGTTTTCGCCAGCCTCGATATAGGCGCCATCTTCACGGATGGTGTGGCACACGGCCTTGTAAGCGTTTTTGTCTTTCTCTTTCATGGCCGCAATCCAGTCAAACGTCTTGCAACCACTTTCCAGCGCAAGCTCGGCGAAAGCGTCTCGGGTTCCCGAGGTCGGTGGCGGGCCAAGCACCTCGATTTTGGTATCGGGCAGGGCCGGGTTGACATCTTTCCAGGTTTTGTAGGGGTTGGGGACCAGCTTGTCGCCGTCCTTGGCCGGTACCTGCTTGGCCAGCGCCAAGAATATGTCCTTGCGGGTCAACTCCAATAGGTCGGCCTTGTTGGAGTTGGCCAGGACTATGCCGTCAAAGCCGATCAACACTTCGATGATGTCATTGACACCATTCGACTGGCACAGCTCGAACTCGGATTTTTTCATTCGCCGCGAGGCATTCGTAATGTCCGGATGGCTGGTCCCCGTACCAGAGCAAAACAGTTTCATACCTCCACCCGATCCCGTCGATTCGACTTTCGGCGTGGGTTTGCCGGTGCTTCTGCCAAACCGCTCGGCGACAACGGTGGCGAAGGGGTAAACGGTGGAAGAGCCGACGATGCTGATATAGTCGCGACCCGCTGCCATGCTTTGGCTGGCGGCCAGCGCGAGACTCAACGCGAGGCTTGTAGTGGTTAATTTGGACTTGAATTTCACGCTGTTCTCCTGATTTAGGGTTCGAGCGGGCATCGTAAAAACAGCCGGTGACAATAATATGTCTGAAATATGACAAATTTATGACAGACTCCATGGCAAGGCCCCTGGTTTATAATCCGGGACGCTAACCTGCAAGAACCCACAGGGATTTGAGGCTTTGACGACTTCCACAGACAGGCAAACTGTTCCCGCACTGATCCGGACACTTAATTCGTGCAGCGATGGTCTGGGCAAGGCCGTTGCCTGGCTCACCGCCGCCATGGTGCTTATCACCTGCGTGATCGTTGTGCTGCGCTACGTGCTGGCCACCGGTTCGATTGCCTTGCAGGAATCGTTATCCTACCTGCACGCCATGGTCTTTATGCTGGGTATCGGCTTTACCCTTAGCCGAGACGGTCATGTACGAGTGGATATTTTTTACCGCAACTTTTCCCCCCGAAGTCGGGCCTGGGTCAATCTTCTGGGCAGTCTGTTGTTTCTGCTCCCGGTTTGTGTGGTGATTTTCTGTTTAAGCCTGGATTACGTGGGCAGCAGCTGGGCGATTCGTGAACAATCCAGTGAAAACTCCGGCCTGCCCTGGGTTTATCTGCTCAAGACTCTGCTTCTTGTTATGCCCGCGCTTCTTTTATTGCAGGGCATCGCCGAGGTCAGCAAAGCTCTACTCTTTTTGCTGGGGCGGAAACAACCACCCGCCGGTAGCGATGACCCCAGGGCCTCCGCCAACGCGATCTAGGAAGCGGTAAACCATGCTCGAACTAATGCCCCTGTGGATGTTTCTGGCCGTTTGCCTGGTGATTATGCTGGGCTATCCGGTGGCTTTTTCCCTGGCTGGCACTGCTTTGATCTTCGCTGCCATTGGCGGCGCCCTGGGTATCTTTGATTTCGCCTTCCTCGAAGCCCTGCCCAACCGCCTGTACGGCACTATGACCAACCAGACCCTGGTGGCCGTACCGCTGTTTATTTTTATGGGCGTGATGCTGGAAAAATCAAAACTCGCCGAGGATCTGCTCGATAGCATGGCCCAGGCCTTCGGCAAACTGCGGGGTGGTCTGTGTATTTCCGTGGTCGTGGTGGGCATGCTACTGGCCGCCAGTACCGGCATTGTCGGGGCAACCGTAGTCACCATGGGATTGATGTCCCTGCCCACCATGCTCAAGCGAGGTTATAGCCCGCGCCTGGCCACCGGCGCTATCTGCGCTACGGGCACACTCGGCCAGATTATTCCACCCTCCATTGCGCTTGTTTTGCTGGGGGATATCCTGTCCAGCGCCTACGCCCAGGCACAATTAAATATGGGTATTTTCACGCCGAAAACCGTTTCCGTCGGCGACCTCTTCGTCGGCGCCCTGGTTCCCGGGCTGATTCTGGTGGCGCTCTATTGCACCTATATTTTCGGCCTGGCCCAGCTCAGGCC
>JBECKV010000062.1:0-8219 GCA_040235495.1 Porticoccaceae bacterium | reverse complement strand
ACATGATGGCCTGCCAGGTGGCGCACTCCCTGTTTCGCACCCCGACCAAGATAGCGCGGGTGCGGGCCGGGAACTACACCGACAATGCCTACCGGGACAAGCTCTTCAACGACACCAATGTGCCGGTCGACGTATTGATTACCCCGGAGCAGGTGGTCACTGAATACATCTGCCGGTTGATTGATCACCCGGGCACCCTGCAAGTGCTCAACTTCGCGGACGGGGCGGTAAAGCTGGTCGCCGTACGCGCGCTGGAGAATGGACCTCTCGCCGGTAGAAGTCTGGTCGAAATCCGTGACCAGATGCCTGAAGTGGATGCCCGCGCGGCGGCCATCTGGCGGCGGGGCAGGCCGCTGGTTCCGGTTGCGGAGACCGTCATTCACGAAGGCGATGAAGTATTTTTCGTGGCCTCCGAAGCGGATACCCGCAAGGTCATGAAACTCCTGCAACGCAACGAAAAGCCCTACCGGCGTATTATTATTGCCGGCGGTGGCAACATCGGCCTGCGCCTGGCCAGCGCCCTGGAACATGATTACAACGTCAAGGTCATCGAATTCTCGGCGGAACGGAGTGAATACCTCGCTGAAAACCTGAAGAAAGCCGTGGTCTTACAGGGGCAGGCGGCCAACCGCGAACTGCTGCTGGAAGAAAACATCGACAAAACCGATGTCTTTCTCGCGGTCACCAACGACGATGAAGTCAATATCATGGCCTCGTTGCTGGCAAAACGCCTGGGCGCCCGCAAGGTGATGACCCTGATCACCAACCCGGTGTACGCAGACCTGATGCAGGGTTCCGGAATCGATATTGCCATTTCCCCGCAACAGGCCACTACCAGTAGCTTGCTGTCCCATGTTCGCCGAGGCGACACACTGAAAGTGCACTCTCTGCGCCGGGGCGTGGCCGAGGCGATGGAAATTGTCGCCCATGGCGATGCCAAGAATTCGAAAGTGGTGGGCCGGGCGATCGGGGATATTCACTTGCCGCCGGGGGCGACCATCGATGCCCTGGTGCGCCGCGGCAAGGTGATCATCACCCATAACGATACTGTCATCGAGCAGGACGACCACGCCATCGTATTCCTGATCGACAAGCAGCGCACCCGCGAGGTGGAAAAGCTGTTTCAGGTCGGTTTTACCTTTTTCTAATGCACTTTTCGGTTATTGCCCGTATTCTCGGCTTGCTGCTGATGCTGTTCAGCGTCACGCTGCTGCCGCCCATTGCCGTGGCTATGATTTACGAGGAAAGCACCCAGCAGGCGTTTTTTCTGGCCTTTGCAATCACCTTTTCCATCGGTATGGTGGTGTGGCTGCCCAACAGCCGCAGTGAAGCGGAGTTGCGCACCCGGGACGGATTTCTGGTGACGGTGCTGTTCTGGTTTCTGCTGGGAGTTGGCGGCGCCCTGCCGTTCATGCTGGTCGATCCGCTGGGGCTGTCCCTGACCGATGCGGTGTTCGAGTCCATCAGTGGCCTGACCACTACCGGGGCCACGGTGATTACCGGCTTGGATGATCTGCCCCATTCCATCCTTTATTATCGTCAGCAATTGCAGTGGTTGGGGGGCATCGGCATCGTCGTCATCGCGGTGGCGATCATGCCCATGCTCGGCCTTGGCGGCATGCAGCTCTACCGCACGGAAGCTCCCGGACACGTCAAGGATAATAAATTGACGCCGCGCATTGCCGAAACCGCCAAGGCGCTGTTTTTTATCTATCTGGTGCTGACCGTTGCCTGCGCGCTGAGTTTCTGGCTGGCGGGTATGAGCGCCTTCGACGCCATCGGCCACAGTTTCGCCACAGTGGCGACCGGCGGCTATTCAACCCACGATGCCAGCATGGGCTATTTCGAAAATCCCCTGATCGGCGTGATCTGTATTTTTTTTATGATTCTTGCCGGTATGAATTTCGGCCTGCATTTCACCGCCTGGAGCCGAATGAATCCACTGGCCTACCTGAAGGATGCGGAGACCGTCCTGTACCTGGTGTTATTGCTTTCCGGGATCGCCTTGATCTGCGCCTATCTGTATCTGACCAGGATTTACGATATGTCCGACAGTCTTTACCACGGCGTATTCCAGGTGGTTTCGATCATGACCACCGCGGGTTTCGCTACCACGGATTTCTCTCAGTGGCCGAGTGTCCTCCCCTATGCCATGCTGTTTCTGTCGTTTTTCAGTGGCTGTTCGGGGTCCACCTGCGGCGGTATCAAAATTGGCCGGATGATGATTCTGGGTAAGCAATCCCTGCGCGCTATCCAGAAGCTGATTCATCCCAATGCGGTCATCCCCCTGAAGGTGGGTAACCGTATTGTCGACAGCCGCGTGACCGATGCCATCTGGGCCTTTTTTGGTGTCTATATGGCGGTCTTCTATGGCATCGTGCTGGTTTTGCTGGCCCTCGGCCTGGACTACGTCACCGCCTGGTCGGCGACGGTCGCCTCGGTGAATAACCTGGGGCCGGGTCTGGGCGACGTCGCCGCCAATTATGCCGGTATCAACGATATCGCAAAATGGGTCCTGGCGGGCGGCATGTTACTGGGCCGGCTGGAGATTTTTACTCTGTTGGTCCTGTTTACGCCGATGTTCTGGCGACGTTAGGGTATTGGCCAGGGGGGCAGTTTCAGGCCTCGATAGGCATCAGCTCTTGATAAAGGAATCGGCGTACTCCCGCCGCAGTAAATGCTTTTTCACCTTGCCGGTGGCGGTCATGGGCAGCTGCTCGAGAATGATGACTTTTTTCGGCACCTCGAAGCTTCCCAGTTCCTGCTTGCAGTGCTCGATAATGGCCTGCTCATCCAGCTCGGTATCAGCCTGGCGAGCGACCACGGCGGTGACCGCCTCGCCCCAGTGACCATGGGGAAGGCCAATGACGCCGACATTGGCGACGCCGGGATAGGCGAGGATGGCACGCTCCACTTTCACCGAGGAGACGTTTTCGCCGCCGGATTTGACGATGTCCTTTTTCCGGTCGACGAAGTGAAACTGCCGGTCCTCGTCGAGAAAACCGATGTCACCGGAATGGTGCCAGCCGTGGGCCTGGGCCTCACTGGTGGCCTCCTCGTTGCGGTAGTAGCCGAGCATGGTCTGGGGGCTGCGCCACACCACTTCGCCAATCTCGCCGGCCGGTAGCAGATGGCCCTGGTCGTCCATGACTGCCTGATCGGTGGTGACGGAGCCGTCACCCCAGATATTGCCTGCCTTCACCGCCGCCCAGCGGGCGTCCATGATGGTGGCGACGCCATTGATTTCCGTCTGTCCCGAACCGGTGATAAAGGGACAGCCGAACACTTCCTTGAGTTTCTCCAGGGTCGGTGCGTCCATCGGCGCCATGCCGTACATACCCATCCGCATGCTGCTGTAATCGTGCTGGCCCAGTTGCGGGTGTCCCAGCAGGGCTTTCCACATCAGGGGTAGGAGGATAAGAAATTTCAGCTCCTCGGCCTCGATCAGCTCCAGCATGGCCGCGGGGTCAAAGCCCTTGGCCAGCACCACTTTGGCGCCGAAGTGGAGGGTCACCAGAATAAACAGTTCCGCGGTGATATGAAACGCAGGTAACACGGCGGCCGTGGTGAGCTGATCCTTGTTGATACCGATACTGATGATGGTGTTCAGGGTGGCGATGTAGAGGTTTTTGTGGGACAACATCACGCCCTTGGGTTTGGCCGTGGTGCCACTGGTGTACATGATCTGGGCGAGGTCATCGTCGTGAATGATGAGGTCCTCGACTTCCTCGTTCGCCTGGTCCGCCAGAAAGGCTTCGAAATCGGCGAAGCCCTCACGAGTGGCGCCGGCAAGGCTCACCAGGACAAAGTCCCGGTCCAGCTGGGCGGCAATTTCGCCCGCCATCTCCTGCAGTTGGGTATCGGCAAAAATCGCCCGCGCGCCGGAATGCTCGATGTTGTACTCCACGTCGTGTGGGTTTTGTACGAAATTCACCGGCACGGCCACGAAACCGCCTTTGAAACAAGCCATCAGGGCGGTGACGAATGCACTGGTATTGGTGCCCAGAATGGCAATGCGGTCGCCCTGGTTCAATCCACGGGCGCGCAGGGCGCGGGTGAGCTGGTTGACTCGCCCATTCAGCCTTTGGTAAGTGGTGCCCTGGCGCCTGCCTTCGATATATTCAACCAGCGCTTCGCTGTTGCCGCAGTCGGTGGCGCGGCGTCGCAGGATGTCGCCCATGGCGATGCGACGGATCAGGTTGATCTCAAGTTCAGTGGCCATACCGGGCCCCTCTCCGCGAGTATCAGTCGTCGATGGTTGCTGTTACAGGTTTTCCGCGCCGCCGTGTTCCAGCCAGTAGGCGCAGTCCGGGCTCAGGGCCCGAGCAATCGCGGCATCACATTCCTTTAATTCCTCCCGGGTCAACACATCTTTCCAGCGGCCATTGGTGCCTTTGTTGATAAAGGATTTGGCGCCACCGGCGAAAATCCCGTTGATCATGGGCAGAAGCGCTTCGGCGTTATTTTTCATGCTGTCAAAGGTCGCTTGTTCCACCAGGCTGGGCCACAGCGCCTCGCTGACCTCGATATCAAGAAAATCGGCGACCTTGCGCATTTCCCCTTCCAGGTCCTTGAGCAGATCGCTGAAGTGCACCATGTAGATATTGGGCAGGTGCCGGTATTCCCACCAGGACTGGACAAAATGCAGATGGGACCAGAAGGGGTAGCCGTCGGTTTCCCAGGCGAAATTGCCCTGGTTGATCCACACATGCCAGAGATCGTGAATATCCTGGTAGAGCGGCGGAAAGGGCTCGCCGACCCGGCCGGGCGTGTTGTTGAGCAGCTTGATGAAATCGTCGGTGTAATTGGAAGCGTGGTTCCAGAGCGACATAAAGACGTCGCGAACGTCCCGACCGATGACGATGTATTTCATTTCCGGGTAGTAGGGCAGGCCGTCCAGTGCCGAGTGGGTTTTCAGAAAACGCCGGTGAGTCTGGGCCTCGATGGCAGCCATGGTTTCAGCCAGCGGAGCGATGCGCATATCCAGCCACACGGAAATATCGTGAAATGACTGTTCGGGTTGGTGGTCCTGGAAAATCAGCAGGGCGACGATCCGTTGCATCCAGGTGGTGCCGCTTTTCATGGAGGTGCACACCAGAATGTCGTCATCGCGCACCTTAAAATTATCCCAGCGGGTGCTGTCCAGGTGGTGGTTCTGATACACCCGGGTGCGCTCTGGCAGTTTTGGCTTCTCTGATTTCATGGCTTCTCCTTGTTTGGTTATTTTGCTGCTTCCGGCGCCTGTGGATGGGCGCGGCCGCGTGGGTTGGGGAAGGGGTGCCAGGGCCTAGAGTACCGGTTTTGGCGCCGCAGTTTCGCCGTCCCGCGCGTGGTGGTTCAGATTGTTGTCAGCATAGCGAATAATCCGTGGTTTATCGCCGTCAACGGGAATGTGCACGATGCTGTGGCAGCAGTTGTGCATCCGCGGTGGCTCCCAGAAGCGACTCAGTGGGCGGCCTTCGTAGTGGCTCAGAACGGATTTTATCCAGGCTCCGTGGCTGATAATGGCCACTTCCTGGCCGCGGCATTCCCTGATGATGGCATCTACGGCTGCCAGTGCCCGCTGCTGTAGGGCATGGAAAGTCTCGGCTCCTTCGACATCAAATTTATGCGGTTCATTACGAAAGGCGTGAATGGCCTCGGGGTCGCTGGCTTCGATTTCGGCATACAAAAAGCCCTCCCAGCGGGCCAGAAAGATTTCCCTTAAATCATCGCGGTAAGTAACCGGGTGCGGGTGATGGCCCAGGGCGATGGCCGTGGTCTGGCGTGCCCGAACGGAGGAACTGCAATAAACCCGGTCAAAGCTATAGTCGAGCAGACGTTTCTGCAGTTCAGAGGCCTGTTGCCGGCCCAGCACGGTGAGCACCGATTCCATCTGTCCCTGAATACGTCCCTCCGCGTTCCAGTTGGTTTCACCGTGGCGGATCAGGTGCAGGGTGGTCATGGGGAGCCTCTATTTATTTTGGGTCGATCGGGCTTTCGGGGCATTAGTGCTGGCTTGCCGGAGTGCAACATAAACGCGCGCATGAATTACGGTCCGCCTAGGGCGCCAGTTGGGTGATTTCCCAATTCTTTCCCTGTTCGTCGAGGCGGTAGCGGAAGCGGTCGTGTAGGCGTCTGTCCCCACCCTGCCAGAATTGGAATTCCTCGGGCGCCACCCTGAAGCCACCCCAGAAATCGGGAGTCGGCACCTCGCCGTGGGCGAATTTATCCTTCATGGCCATGAACTGGGCCTCGAGGGCCTGGCGAGAACTCAGGCGGCTGCTCTGCTTTGATGCCCAGGCAGCCAGCTGGCTCTCTCGGGGGCGGCTGAAAAAGTATTTCAGTACTTCCGCGCGGCTGACTTTCTCGGCCCTGCCGCCGACGCTGACCTGACGATCGAGAAAAAACCAGGGAAAATGCAGGCTGACATAAGGGTTTTCCGCGATCTGCCTGGCCTTGTCGCTGCCGAGGTTGGTATAAAAAACGAAACCACGCTTGTCGAAACCCTTGAGCAACACCGCCCGATGCCACGGCCGGTTGCGGGTATCCACCGTTGCCACTGTCATGGCAGTGGGATCCTTGATCGGCGAGCTGCACGCCTGATCGAGCCACAGCTGGAACTGCTCAAAGGGGCACTCGGCCAGAGACTCGCGGCTTAAACGGCCGTAGCGGTATTCCCGGCGAGTATGCTCAATGGTCATGGGTGGTTGACCGCTGCCTGCGTCATAGGAATCTCCATCTCAGATGGACATTACCAGATGGCCGCCGTCGACCGGCAGTATGGCGCCGTTGATAAATGAGCCGGCGTCGCCGGCCAGGAGTAACAGCGGGCCGTTCATTTCCTCCATCTCTCCCAGCCGCCGGGCGGGAAAGGTTTTGATATAGGCCTTGCCGGCGTCACTTTCGAAATAGGCGTCATTCATCTCGGTCTTGAAGTAGCCAGGACAGATGGCGTTGACGCGGATATTTTTACTCGATAGCTCCAGGGCCATATGTTTCGTCAATTGGATGACACCAGCCTTGGAGGCGGAATAGACGCCATGCCCGGTGCTGGTCGCCAGACCCAGTACTGATGCAATGTTGACGATGGCGCCACCGCTGTTGGCTGCAATCATACGCCGGGCGGCTTCACTGGCCACCAGCCAGGCGCCGCGAAGATTGGTGTCGATGACGAAGTCCCAATCGCTTTCCGAGGTTTTATGCACGCTTTTCGGCGCCGCCACCCCGGCGTTGTTGACCAGCACGGTCACGGTGCCAAACCGAGCCTCGGCAGCGTCAAAGGCCTTGGCGACACTGGCGGCGTCGGTAACGTCCAGGGCCACGGCCAGGGCTTCACCGCCAGCGTTGCCAATCTCGCTGACCAGAGCCTCCAGGCGATCCAGGCGGCGGGCGCCCACCACCACCCTGGCGCCAGCGCCCGCCAGCACCCGGGCGAAGTGGGCGCCAAAGCCGCTGGAGGCACCGGTCACCAGGGCGACTTTGCCGCCGAGATTGAACCCGCTTAAGTTTGGCTTCGTTGCAGTCACGTACTACCTCAATGTTCTGAAAAAGAATGCTCTGAAAAAGTTTTGGACAGCCGCGTTCGGGTCTAGGGGGTAATCACCACCTTGCCCATTACATTGCGCCCGGTAACGTATTTTATCGCCTCGATGCCGTCGGCCAGCTTGTAGCTGCGGTCGACGATTGGCCTGACCTTGCCCGCTTCACACCACTGGAACAGCTCGCGCATATTGGCGGCATGGGCTTGTGGCTCGTTCAGGGTGAATTGCCCCCAGAATACGCCAACCACCGAATAGCCCTTGACCAGGGTCAGATTGACCGGCAATTCCGGAATACGACCGGAAGCAAAGCCGACGATCAGCAAACGACCGTCCCAGGCCATGGCCCGGGAGCAGGCATCGAAGGCATCGCCGCCCACGGCGTCGTAGACGACATCGGCGCCACGGCCATCGGTAAGCGCCTTGATGGCCTTGTTTAGATCCTGCGCGCTGTAATTGATGCCGTCGTCGGCGCCCTGGCTTTTGGCAAAGGCCAGCTTTTCCTCCGAAGAGCAAACGGCGATTACCCGGGCACCGATCGCCTTGCCGATCTGTACCGCCGCGATACCGGTGCCGCCGGCCGCACCCAGTACCACCAGGGTTTCACCCGCTTGCAGGCGACCGCGTTGGCGCAGGCCGTGGTGGGCAGTGCCCGTGGCAGCGAGTAGCGCTGCCCCGGATTCGAAGTCCATCGATGCC
>JBECKV010000037.1:0-30464 GCA_040235495.1 Porticoccaceae bacterium | reverse complement strand
AAAATAAAAACATTTAACAGGAATTTCCAAAGCCAGGGTGAAATATCCACCACCCTGGGATCGGATAAAAACTCGCGCAGGAATTGCCGGACGCTGGCTGTGGTTGGTTCAGCAGGCGTACCGAGGTTCACCAGAATCACGCCGGCGGACTTATCCTTCATGGCTTTATGGGGGGCACCCACGGTACCGATTTCTCTTTGCGCTATCGCCGATTAACCATGGCTCGCATAATGACTTCTATAAGTCACGCGAGGATTGCAATCACTCAGCCGTGATCGAGCGCCGCGACCAGTCTGTCACGGACAACCTCCAAGTCACCTACGCCATCCACTCTGACATAGCAGGGCGCCACCGACCTGGTTTTTTTCAGGTCAGCATAAAATGCGACCAGGGGCTCTGTTTGTTCATGGTAAACCGCCAGGCGGTTACGCACAGTTTCGGCGCTGTCATCGGCACGCTGCACCAGCGGCTCACCCGTGATGTCGTCAACGCCGTCCTGGCGTGGTGGGTTATGCTCGATATGGTAGACACGCCCCGAAGCCTCGTGCACCCGTCGTCCGCTGAGCCGCGAGACGATCTCCTCGTCCTCGACATAGACTTCGATGACATAATCTATCGCCACCCCCGCATCAACCAGAGCCTGGGCTTGAGGAATGGTGCGAGGAAAGCCATCAAACAGGAAACCGTTGACGCAATCCGGTTGCTGGATGCGATCCTTGACCAGGGCAATGATCAAATCATCCGAGACCAGACCGCCGGATGCCATGACATTTTTTGCCTGCAGACCGAGTTCAGTGCCTGCTTTCACGGCGGCTCGCAGCATATCGCCCGTTGAAATCTGGGGAATGCCATATTTTTCTGTAATAAATTGGGCCTGGGTTCCCTTCCCGGCGCCGGGCGGTCCGAGCAAAATAGCACGCATATGTTGATCTCCCCGATTTAAAGCATTTGCAACCACCCGGATTGCATTTAGGCTCAGCGGTTCCGTAGTTTGCGTCCATAAAGCGCGTACGCACAATCTAACGACCACAAACAAGCAACCACAAAAAGGTGGGGAACCTTACACTCTACACAGGCCATTCTCAAGTAGAGCGCACACGATTGCTGGCCTCGCGCCGCAAGTCATAACGATTAGCCAAGCGCAATTGGCTCAGAATTGTTTTTCGATGCCTTTGGCGTCTTCCCAGAGGGCATTTTTTTGTTCCGCGTCCAAGGCCTCAAAGACCTGATCCCGCGCCTGGCAAAGTGTTTCCATCGATTCGAACCGCGATTCAAACTTTTGATTCGCCCGTCTCAACGCGGCCTCCGCATCGAGCCCGGCATGACGAGCGAGATTGACACAGACAAAAATCAGGTCGCCCAGCTCGTCTTCGATCGCATTTCTTTCGCCCAACCGAATAGCCTCTTTCAGTTCGTCGGTCTCTTCGTCTATTTTGCCGATAACCTGGTTGATATTTTCCCAGTCAAAACCATGGTTGGCGGCGCGTTTTTGGAGTTTTTGCGCTCGACTTAGCGCCGGCAACGCAAGCGGGATGTCCGCCAGGCGTTTCTTTTGCCCCTTAGCCAGCCTATCTTTTTGTTTCTGGTCTTCCCAATGGGCCTTGATTTTCTGTTCGGAAGGATGATCTTGAGGATTGCGCCGCTTGCCATGTAGATCACCCTCGGGAAAAACATGGGGATGGCGTATAACAAGCTTTTTCACCAGGGAATCGAGCACGTCGATAAAATCAAAGCGCTCTTCTTCCGCGGCTAGTTGCGCCTGGAATATCACCTGAAACAGCAGGTCGCCCAACTCTTCCCGCAGATTATGGAAATCCCTCCTTTCGATAGCGGCTGCAACTTCGTAAGCCTCTTCGAGGGTGTGCGGGACAATACTGGCGTAGTCCTGAGCGATATCCCAGGGACAGCCGTCCTTGCGATCACGCAGGCGCTGCATCAGATAGATCAGGTCGGCGATTTGATAGCGTTGTTCTTTCACCCTGGTGACGCGCCCCTTGAGCTCCACCAGCCCCGGCGGCTGGCGCTTATTAAAAACCTACTCGGCTTTACGCCACACATCAATAACATTGGGAATTTGCCGCAGGCGCGCCAACATCGTGCTAAGCCGTTCAATGTGGTCGATTGCCACGGTGATTTCGACATGGACGACGCCGCCCTGGGCAGCACCCGTGTGCAAGGCATCAATAAAAATATCCAACTCATCGATCAAACCGGTGACATCGCGCAGCAAGCCTCCTCGATCATAGGATTTTATGACCACCGTGATCGGGAACACCTGCCGCGGTGGACCGCCCCAACTCAGCTGTAAGACCTTGAGAGGGTCGGCAACCTGTAGGGACAGGAGGTTACCGCAATCCTTGCGATGAAGACTAAGGCCCCGCCCGCGGGTTTTGTAACCACAAACCGGCTGCCCAGGTTCCGGCTTGCAACACGCGGCAACATGTATGGTCATGTCACCCGCCCCATAAAGGTAATCCTCGCTCCTACCAAAGCGCTGGGCCTGCTGCATCGCCGGATTGAGTGTATCCCTGACGATGCCCCTTGCCTGCCGAGCAATGCCGATTACGGTTTGCAGTTCAAGCTGACCGGAACCAATCTCCTCGTAAAAATCTTCTTCGCTGGCGCGTGCGAAGCTCGCAATCAGGGCTGGAAGTGTCTCGGTGTTCAGGCCCAGTCGGTGGAATTCGCCGAACAGCGCCCTCCTGCCCGCCTCGATATTCTGATCTCGATCCTGAAGCTTGAACCATTGTTGTATTTTTGACCTTGCCCGCGTGGTTTTGACATAACCCAGGGAACTGTTGAGCCAGTCCCTGTTCGGCTCCGCATGACGTCCAGTGATAATGTCCACCTGGTCCGCTGTTTTCAGGCGGTAGGTCAAAGGTACGATCCGGTCGTTGATTTTAGCGCCTTTGCAATGGTGTCCGACCTCGCTATGGATATAGTAGGCGAAATCCACGGGCGTCGAACCATTGGGCAGATCAACCACATGTCCCTTGGGCGTAAATACATAAACGCGTTCAGTGCCGCGCTCCTCCCGAAGAAAGTTATCTAGGGCCCGATCACCGATGCTATCGTGCCATTCCAGCACCTGGCGCAACCAGGCCAATTTTTCGTCGAAGGTCCTGGAATTTTTCTCGTCACCGTCCTTATAGTTCCAATGAGCGCAGATACCGAACTCGGCCTCTTCGTGCATATCAAAAGTACGGATCTGAACCTCAATCACTTTGCGCCCCGGGCCGATCACCGCCGTGTGCAGGGATCGATAACCGTTTTCCTTGGGCGTGGCGATATAGTCATCAAATTCGTTGGGAATGTTGCGCCACTTGCTGTGGACGATGCCAAGCACGGCGTAACAGTCGTTCACCGTCGGCACCAGCACCCGCACCGCGCGAATATCGTAGACCTGCGAGAAACCGATATCCTTGCGATGCATCTTTCGCCAGATGCTGTAGATGCTTTTTGCCCGCCCCGTCACTTCACCGCGCTTACCGAGTCGCTCAAGCTCGACTTCAATGGTGCGGATCATCTCGTCGATATACTTTTGCCGTTCGCTGCGTTTTTCCGCCAGCAGGCGCGCAATCTGCCGATATTCGTCCGGCTCTATGTAACGAAAGGCCAGATCCTCCAACTCCCACTTGATATGGCCGATGCCGAGCCTGTGGGCCAGAGGCGCGTATATATCGAACACCTCCCGGGCGACCGCCTCGCGTTTTTCCGGAGCCGCGTCCTTGACCGCACGAATAGCACAGGTGCGCTCAGCCAGTTTGAGTAGCGCCACCCTGACATCATCGATGATTGAAACCAGCATCTCCCTGACTTTGGCGGTGTGGTAGGCGCTGTCATGCCCCAGGGCGTGGGCAGTCACTTCACCGCGCAAGGCCGTGATGACAGCCATATCCAGCACTTTCTGAATCAGATCGGCAATCGCCGCACCAAACCGCCGCCGTATTTCTGCGACGCTGACTTTTTGCTCCCGCGCCGCACGATACAGGATACTCGCCTGCAGGCCTTCGAGGCCGACACCCAGTTCCGATAAAATTTCAGCCATTTCCAGTCCGACATGCAGGGCGGAGCTTTGTGCCTGCATCGAAGCGTCTGCCTGAAAGCGCGGCGCGCAAACCGCTTCGGCTTCGCGTACGCAGGCAACAGCCTGGAACAAGGCTTCATCGCTATGCTCGTCCAGACGTGGATTATTGTCCTGAATACGCTTTAACCATGGCCCCAGATCCTCGGGTACGGCGTTAAGGTAATCATGACTCTGGCGGATATTTACCATGGCCTGCGGGCGCCGCGAATTTAAATCAGGCGGTATACAAGCCGGAAGAGAGATAACGGTCGCCGCGATCGGATATGGACACGACGACCACGGCGTTCTTCAGACCCTCAGCCAGACGCAGGGCCCCGGCGACCGCGCCACCGGAGGAAACTCCGCAAAATATACCTTCGCGCCGAGCCAGTGCCCTCATAGTGTCCTCCGCCTCCTGCTGACCGATATCGAGGATGATGTCGACCAGTTTCTGATCAAAAATGCCGGGCAGGTAAGCCTTGGGCCAGCGGCGAATTCCCGGAATACTCGCTCCCTCCGCTGGCTGTAGCCCGACAATCTGGATGGCCGGGTTTTTGCTTTTCAGAAATTTCGCCACCCCCATGATGGTCCCAGTGGTGCCCATGGCGGCGACAAAATGGGTAACCGTGCCCGCCGTCTGACTCCAGATTTCCGGCCCCGTGCCCTCTATGTGGCTGAGCGGATTATCGGGGTTGTTAAATTGATCCAGCACCAGCCCCTTGCCGTCACGCTGCATTTCCAGCGCCAGGTCGCGCGCTCCTTCCATGCTTTCCTCCCGGCTCACCAGCACCAGTTCAGCGCCATAGGCCTGCATCGCGGCTTTGCGTTCCTCGGTCATATGATCGGGCATGATCAGAATCATCCGGTAACCCCGAATAGCCGCGACCATCGCCAGCGCAATACCCGTATTACCACTGGTAGCCTCAATCAAGGTATCGCCCGGCTTGATAAGCCCGCACTCCTCGGCATGCTTGATCATACTCAGGGCCGGCCGGTCCTTGACCGAACCAGCCGGATTGTTGCCCTCAAGTTTTACCAGCACGGTATTGTTGGTGCCAGCGCCCAAGCGCTGCAGTCTCACCAGCGGCGTATTGCCAATGCAGGATTCAATGGTGGGATATTCGGGCGGCATGAAAGAACCTCAAATAAGCCATTTTACCGCCTGAGCCAGCGTCTGTCCCGGCGGGTTGTGGCAGCCTGGAATCAATGATGTATGGACAAATATTTTGCACATGAAATCGCTTGGCGGACAGCCTATTCAGACGCTCAAAACAACGAATGCCAGCGCGTAGTTTCGCTCGTCACTGAGGCTTAAAAAAGTCTGGCGCGCGCCCAGCCCCAGCATAAGATCGCGAGCGTTGCCGGAGAGCTGGAGCCGAGGCGCTCCAGCACTGGTGTTGGAAACGCTGATATCCTGCCAACTGATTACGCCAATTCCACTCTGAAGAGCCTTGCTCGCGGCTTCCTTGGCGGCAAAACGCGTAGCCAGGTAGTGCGCCTTTTTACCCTGCTCGAAATAACGCTCGAGTTCTCCGGGAGTAAGAATGCGCCTCGCCAGCCTATCGCCATGGCGCTGGAGAGCGGATTTAATCCTTGCAATCTCAACCAGGTCTGTGCCGATGCCAATAATCACGGTCCGGCTCCGGGCGCTTGAGTCATCTGTTGAAATAATTCGCGGCTGCGCAGGGGTCTACCTCCCAGTTGGCGGGCAATAGCTTGTCGCAACAGGCGCTTGGCGCTGTGTTTAACGGCTGGCTCTTCCAGCCGGTCGCCAGCGATGGCCAGCAGGTGCTCGCCGATGAAGACATTTTCTGGCGCGCCATCGGCAGCGCTATGTTCCAGCCGGACGAAACCCTCACCGGGATGATAACGGTATTTGGCACCCGCTTCGATTGCGGCGCCGTCGTTGAGATCGGTGTACAAATCGATGCCACAACCCATTTCATCGAGCACGGTCATTTCAAATCGACGCAGGGCCGGTTCAGGGTCGCGCTTCGAAACGAGCAGGTCGAGCAAGCCAGCATAGCTATCAAAGAGATTTTGGTGAGCACTGAATTCTGGCAGAAAACGCAGCAGCAATTCGTTGACATAAAAGCCAATATAAACCGCCCTGCCCTGAATGAGCATGGGCGCGGCACACGGTTCGTGACTGATCAGGGCTTTTAGATCGTTCCTGCCCCGCCAGACAAGCTGATAAGCCTGAAAAGGAAGTATTGGAACAGCGGATTTTTTCGTCGCCCTTGGTCCGCGTGTTCCTCGCGCAACCACTCGGAAGCGTCCTGCATCGCGAGAAAAAAAATCCACTAACTGGCTGGTTTCGCGAAAATTCCGGGTGTGCAATACGTAGGCCAGGGGAGCCTGCTTATCGTTCATGAGTTATCGTTCATGAGTTGTCGTTCAGGAGTTGCCGCGAATTGATACCGCACTCTGATTATTCGCTGTAACCCAGACTGCGCAGGGCGCGTTCATCATCCGACCAGCCACCGCGCACCTTGACCCAGAGCTTGAGCATAACCTTGCCCTCGAATAATCGCTCCATGTCCACTCTGGCCGCCTGACCGATGCGTTTCAGGCGCTCACCCCTCGTGCCGATTAGTATCTTTTTCTGCCCTTCGCGCTCCACCAGGACAAGGGCATCAATGTGCAGAATTTGACCACGACGGGAAAAACTTTCGATTTCAACAGTCACCTGGTAGGGCAACTCCGCACCCAACTGCCGGGTGATTTTTTCCCGGATTATTTCCGCGGCCAGGAAGCGTTCACTGCGATCCGTGATCTGGTCGGCCGGAAACAGGTGATCACCGGCGGGAATATGTTTGCTTATGGCCTCGTGCAGAATGCCGAGATTGGTATTGTGCAAGGCCGAAACTGGTATTAACTCGACACCGGGCAAATACTCGTGGACCATCTGCATCAAGGGTAACAGCGCCTCGGCATGCTCCAGCCGATCAACCTTGTTGATCGCGACGATGACCGGCACATTGAGGTTCACCAAACGCCGCGCCACGCGCTGATCAGCATCATTCCATTGAGCCCGGTCAATAACAAAAACCACCACGTCGACATCCCGGATGGCGCTCTCGGCGGCCCGATTCATGAGCCTGTTGATCGCTTTGGTTTGCTTGCTTTGAATACCGGGGGTGTCGACAAAGATCAGTTGCAGGTTCCGCTCGGTTTTTATACCCAGGACGTTGTGGCGCGTCGTCTGGGGTTTACGCGAGGTGATACTGAGCTTCATACCGAGCAAATGATTGAGCAAAGTGGATTTGCCAACGTTGGGCTGACCGACGATGGCCACATAGCCACATCGCGCTTCACTCGTGTCGCTCATGACAATATGCCCAGCTCTTTCAGTTGATCAAGCATGGCTCGCGCCGCCGCCCGTTCCGCCTTCTTGCGACTGCTATGTTCGGCGGTACTGGCCTGACCGGTATCCGGCAAGCTGCAACTGACCGCAAATACTCGCGCGTGCGCTTCGCCACGTTTTTCAACCAGGCTGTATTGGGGCAGGGGGCGACCGGTTTTTTGCAGGTATTCCTGCAATCGGGATTTGGGATCCTTTTCGATCGCATCCAGGGACATATCTTTTAATTTCGATTCTAACCAGCTTGTGATACGGGCTCGGCAGACGTCCAGTCCGGCATCCAGGTAAATCGCGCCGACCAGCGCTTCCAGCACATTGGCAAGCGTGGAGTCGCGACCAGCACCCCCACTTTTGAGTTCGCCGCTACCGAGACTGATATGCGCGCCCAGTTCCAGTTCCCGGGCTACGGCAGCCAGGGTTGGGCCCTTTACGAGACTGGCCCTCAACAGGCTTAGTTCGCCCTCGCTGGCCTCGTCAAATCGTTCGTACAACATCTGACTGATAATCAGGTCCAACACGGCATCGCCGAGAAACTCCAGCCTCTCATTATTATCGGCACCAAAACTGCGATGGGTCAGCGCCCGCTCGCGCAATTCGGGGTTGGCAAATCGGTAACCGATACGGGTTTCGAGTTCCAGGAATTTAGTGGCCACAAGGTTTCATGGAGCAGAGCTGTCATAGACGTTGTTAAATACCGCCACGACATCCAGATTACCGAAGAAATTGACGCGTTTTTCGTAATTCAGCTTTACCAGTGTGCGGGTTTTTTCACGCTCGACTTGCACTTTCTTTACGTCGACGTCGCGCACATTGTTAATGGTGAACGAGTCACTGATTTTTCTCCGAATGTTGGCATCGGTCATTTCGTGGACATTTTCATCGGCCAATGTCTGCATCGCGCCCTGGACAAAATAGTTATCCAGATAGAGAGGGCCCACTTTAAACAGTATGGTGAGAAAAAAAGCCCCGATGACGAGAACCACCAGAAACCCCAGGGCAGACAATCCAGTTTGCTTACGCGCCAGCATGATTAACCCTCCTATTTATAGCGACCACCTTCGTGGCATTACCTTATCGCAATCACCACATCTGACTAATTAATTGCGCCCACTCTATCAAAACTTGGCACACTGAGCATTTTCTCCCAGTGCATCCAGATCACGAAAGCCCGGCCAACGATGTTCTCTTCGGGTACCGATCCCCAGGCGCGGCTATCCCAACTATTGTCGCGGTTATCGCCCACGAGAAAATAATGACCGGCCGGCACGATCTCAACGAAATTATCCCCATATTTCCCCGCGTCCCTTCGACGACGCACCAGATGATCGACTCCCTTCAGATTTTCCGTCACCACCCGATAGCTGCTTAGACCGTCATGGGTCTCCAACTCGGTCTGAGGCATCGCCGCGCCATTGATATACAGCAGGTTGTTGACCAGGCGAATTTCATCGCCGGGCAGGCCGACCACGCGCTTGATGAAATAACGGTCATCCCCGGGCGGGAAAAATACCATGACGTCACCATAATCGGGCTCCCCCACTTCCATAACCTTGGTCCCCAGCACCGGCAGCCGCAGCCCGTAGGTATATTTATTGACGAGAATAAAATCACCGATCTCGAGAGTCGGAATCATTGAGCCGGAAGGGATCTGAAAGGGCTCGACGATAAACGAGCGAACCACCAACACAATAAACAGTACCGGGAAAAATGGCGCCGTGCTCTCTACATACCACGGCCGCTTGTCGACATCCTTGACTCTGCGCGGGGCCAAAAAAAAGCGGTCGAGGAGCCACATCAAACCACTAACACCAGTCAGGACAACGAGGATCAGAGGGAAATCGATATTCATAGTCATCTCTTATCCGACCTTAGTACTGCCAGGAAAGCTTCCTGTGGTATCTCCACCCGACCGACCTGTTTCATGCGTTTTTTCCCTGCTTTTTGTTTTTCCAACAACTTTTTCTTGCGCGTTACGTCTCCGCCGTAACATTTCGCGGTGACATTTTTACGCAAGGCCTTGACCGTGGTACGCGCGATGATGTGTCCCCCGAGCGCCGCCTGAATGACCACATCAAACATTTGCCGAGGAATGAGCTCCTTCATTTTATCGGCGATCATACGCCCCTTCTGCTGGGCATTTTCCCGATGTACGATCAGAGCCAGGGCGTCGACCTTGTCGCCGTTGATCAAAATATCCAACCGCACCAGCGGCGCGGCCTGGAAACGGCGGAAATTGTATTCCAGGGACGCGAAGCCGCGACTGCAGGATTTGAGGCGATCAAAAAAATCCATGATCACTTCGCTCATGGGCAAATCATAAATCAGGGATACCTGATTGCTGCCATATTGCAGGTCTTTTTGCACACCCCGCTTCTCCACACAAAGCGAAATCACGCTGCCGACATATTCCTTGGGCACCAGAATATTGGCCTCGCATATGGGCTCGCGCGTTTCAGCAATATTTCCCGTCTCCGGCAGGTTCGAAGGGTTGGAGATATAAAGCGTATCGCCACCCGTGGTAAGTACCTCATACACCACTGTCGGCGCCGTGGTAATCAGGTCGAGGTCATATTCACGCTCCAGACGCTCCTGAATGATCTCCATGTGCAGCAGGCCGAGAAAACCGCAGCGAAAGCCAAACCCCAGGGCGTCCGAGGTCTCTGGCTCATAAAACAGAGACGCATCGTTAAGCGTTAACTTCGCCAGCGCGTCCCGGAAATCCTCGAAATCATCGGAATTAACCGGAAATAACCCGGCATAAACCTGTGGAGTAACTTTCTGGAACCCCGGAAGCGCGGGCGTATCGGGTGTCGCGGCATGGGTAAAGGTATCGCCCACCGGGGCACCGAGAATATCCTTGATACCCGCCACCACAAATCCCACTTCCCCGGCGCCAAGCACATTGGATTCCTTGCGTTTGGGTGTAAACACGCCAACGCTATCCACGACATGACTTTTGCCGATGGTTTTGCTGATGATCTTGTCTTTGATTTTGATCCGCCCCTGATTTACTTTTACCAGGGACACAACGCCCAGGTAGTTGTCAAACCAGGAATCAATGATCAGTGCCTGCAGCGGCGCGTTGACATCGCCCACTGGCGGCGGAATCCGCTCTACCAGCTGTTCCAGTATGTCTTCGACACCGACCCCTGTTTTTGCGCTACAGGCTACGGCATCGGAGGCCTCGATGCCGATAATTTCTTCAATTTCTTTTTTTACCCGTTCCGGCTCGGCCTGCGGCAGGTCGATTTTATTGAGTACCGGAATAACCTCCAGCCCCTGAGCAATAGCAGTGTAGCAATTGGCCACCGACTGAGCTTCCACTCCCTGAGCGGCATCAACGACAAGCAGTGCGCCCTCGCAGGCCGCCAGCGATCGGGATACCTCGTAGGAAAAATCCACGTGCCCTGGGGTATCGATAAAGTTGAGCTGATAGGTTTCCCCATTCCTGGCGGTGTAATTCAGGGTGACGCTCTGGGCTTTGATGGTGATACCGCGTTCGCGCTCGATATCCATGGAATCGAGCACCTGCTCCGCCATTTCCCGTTCACTCAAGCCTTCGCAGACCTGAATAAAGCGGTCCGAAAGCGTGGATTTGCCATGATCGATATGGGCGATGATGGAGAAATTACGAATGTGGCTGAGTTCGGGCACTTCGCTCTTGGACCGTTGGTGACTGGAAGGGCATTGAGACCGCGCTGGCGGGGGCCGTTGCGGCGCGCAGTCTAGCTTATTTGACACCACCGCGCCACGACGGGCGCCCTGGACGGCACCCGCCGCCCCGGCGCGCTAACTTTTAGGAGCTTGCGCGACTAGTCAATTTCTATGGTGCGAAAAACCGACCGCCCGTTACGAAAAAACCTCAGCGCCACGGGTGCGCCGCGAGGCATCTCTTCGAGCACTTCCCGGTAGTCATCGACGTTGGCGATGCCGCGGTAGCCCAATTGCACTATCACGTCGCCAGTTCTCAGGCCCGCCTCGGTCGCGGGCGAATCCTCGGCCACTTGCACGACCACCACGCCACCCGATAAGCGCCATTTGTCGCGCAGCTCGTCATCGACATCCTCTACCGTCAGGCCCAGCAAGTCACCGTCAGGTCGCGAACCACTCATGCCATCCTCATCGGGGCGAGCGCCAATCGTAACCTGTAAGCTTTTCTTCTTACTCTTGCGGATAACAACCACGGGGGCCTTTTTGCCGGGAGCCATCAGGCCAACGGTGTGCGGCAGGTCGCTCGCCTCAACGATTTCCCGATCGTTAAACTCCACCACCACATCACCGGCCTGCATGCCTGCCTTGTCAGCGGGGCTGCCTGGCTCCACCTGAGCAATCAGCGCACCAACGGGCCGTTCCAGACCCAGCGATTCGGCCAGGTTTTTATCGACATCCTGGATATAGACACCCAGCCAGCCGCGATCGACGCGACCCTTGCTCTTGAGCTGCTGCACGACGTCGGCAACCACGCTCATGGGTATCGCAAAGGATAAACCGATGGAACCACCCGAGCGGGTATAAATCTGTGAGTTCACGCCTATCACTTCACCTTTGAGATTAAACAGGGGGCCACCCGAGTTTCCCGGATTAATCGCGACATCACTCTGAATAAACGGCACGTAATCCTCACCCCGGGCGGTGGGAATACTGCGACCAATGGCACTGACGATGCCGGCGCTGGCCGAATAATCGAGGCCAAAGGGCGAACCGATGGCCACCACCCATTCTCCGACTTTCACTTCACCCGGAGGGGCAAGCTTGACGGTCGGCAGTCCGGTTGCGTCTATCTTCAGCAGTGCCAGGTCGGATCTGGGATCAACACCCACCACCTCGGCACTGTACTCTCGACGATCAATCAGGCGAACCATAATTTCGTCAGCTTCGCCGATGACATGGTTATTGGTAAGCACGTAACCGTCACTGGAGATAAAAAATCCGGAACCCATGGCCGAGGGCTGTTGATACTGGCGACCGCCATCACCATATCTGTCACCAAAAAAATCCCGAAAAATGTCGGGCAGCTGCCCTTCCGGTATTCGCTGGCGCAGACCGCGTCGTTCAGGGGCCTTTTCCGTCGCTTTAATCTTGACCACTGCTGCCGAGTTATCCTCGATCAGACGGGTAAAATCCGGCAGATCCGCCCACGCGGAACTAACCGCCAGTGCTGCCACAAGCAAAAAACAAATACCACGTGCGAACATCATTTATCGTCTCCCTTTACTCATGCACTCAACAGCGGGGATTCAGGCATCCGAAACCAGTCAGCCTTTCAGGCGGGGTCGTTCGCCAGCCATCGCAAGACCTGAGCCTGTGATGAATGACGGCGGGATGCCCTCGCTGAGATACGTCCGACCAGCCATGCCCCGGCGAAAAAACCGATTACACCGGCACCCATGGTCAGCCACTCGGACCCCTGCCAGTAATCAGCCAGGCCCGCACCGAACAAAAGTCCGACGAGCGGAACCAGATACAACATTAGCGAAGCCCTTACTATCAGGTCCTCTTGAATACCCACCTCGACATACTGTCCGGGCGCATAATCAAACGCGTCATCAGCAGCGATGACGGCCCTGATGGTCGGTGTTTTAAGGCGTGCGAGCAGGCGATGACCGCAGCCCATGCGGGCCGAACAGGTGCCGCAAGCCGAACGCTGAATGCCTTCCAGAAGGAGTTCACCTCCAGGGGCATCAACGGCCAGCACTTTTGCGGTTTCTTTGATCAAGGTAGGTACTGCTAGGACTGGACAGAGGGTTGCAATAACAACTGTTGATTGCTCGCGTGATTGCTCGCGCGCGTCAGCGCTGCCCACCTTCGACCTGCATCGCTCGGAGGGTCTCTCGCTCGGCATGTTCGCGCAACAGCCGTTGCAAATAATTACCGATCTGACGATCAGTTTCCAAATCACTGGCATCATAACCGACAAAAGCGGCTCTACTAGATTGGCCATAGCGCTGCAGGGGCGTAGTGCTGACCGCGCGAAGGTGGACCTGAGGCGCTGCAAACACCGCAGGTCGTTGCAGCATGGCGGGACCTGCGATGGCCTCATCACCGACGCCACCCGCGAGCGAAGGCGCGGTCGGGAGTTGATCGCCAGCAGTACCCAATATCCCGGACTTGAACTGTATTGCCCCGAGCACCGTCACGGCCGCCACCGAAGCCGCGACAGCGAATTTACGCAGTGGCCCACCCGGTTTGGCAAAAATCGCCCCCGCCGAACCCCTGTTCCGGTCGACCGGTACTTCCGGGTGCTCATGGAGCTGTTCTACCGCGATCGCTTCACGGATGCGCTCTGAAAGGTCGATGAGGTTAGCGGATGCTTCCCGGCGTATGGCCGATCTGGCCATTTGATAGCGGCGCCAGGTCTCCCGGAGTTCGGGGTTTTGCGACAAGGCCCTGCTGGCCCGAAGGAATTCCAGATCCGTCGCTTCATCGTCCATCATCGCCGAAAGCGTTTCCTTCAACCCGCCTGAGTTCAACCCGTCTGAGTTCAATTCACCTGAGTTCAATTCACCTGAGTTCCGATCAGTCATAAGCCATATCCACAGCCATATTCATTCACAGCAGTCAAACACAGCGGCTAACAAGCTCACTGCCGCGCCTCAATCACGTTAATCACACCGGCCCCGCGCCCAGGACCCAGCTCGAAAGTCATCGGAGCGCCTTATCGCTCCAGCCGACCTCGGAATACAGCAAGTCAGACCGGTGGGTTCCGAAAAGGTTCCGAGGCGTTGTTCGAGGCGTGGTTGACGAACACCAATCGACATACCGGCCTCAGCGCAAGCTGTTCTCCAAAGCCTGAATCCCCTGATCAATCGCCTCGCGCGCACGGAAAATCCGCGACCGGACCGTCCCCACCGGGCATTCCATGATGGTCGCGATCTCCTCGTAACTCAGCCCCTCGAATTCACGCAGCGTGACCGCGGTGCGCAAGTCTTCGGGCAAGTTTTTGATGGCCTCGTTGACCGCCCGCTCGAGCTCGTCGCGGTAAATCAGGTTCTCCGGAGTATCGACGTCACTGAGCTTGTCCGTAGCGCCGTACAACTCGGCTTCGTCGACATCAATATCACTGCCCGGAGGTCGCCGGCTTCTAGACATCAAATAGTTCTTGGCGCTGTTGACGGCAATTCGGTACAACCAGGTGTAGAACTGGCTATCGCCACGAAAATTCCCCAAGGCGCGATAGGCCTTGATAAAGGCCTCCTGAACCACGTCATTGACCTCGTCCCTGTCACTGATAAAGCGGGACACTATGGCGTGGACCTTGTACTGATATTTAAGCACCAGCACATCAAATGCGCCCTTGTCCCCTCGCTGCACCCGCGTGACCAGTTGCTGGTCCGTGTCCTGTGTTTGGTCCGCGGACATTTGCCGGCTCCCGCCCCCCTTGCCATCGTTCAATTTGAGCCTCCGTGACTGACAACATATACCACCGCTGGTTCGCAAACCCGACCCATTTGAGACCTCGCGGACGGAAGCTTCCGGATGTGGCGCCGGCCTATGGTTCACTGCCGCTTCGGTGGCCTATACTAGCACGCCACCCGGCCCCGCAAGACAAGGCTAAGCCCGAGCAGCAATCTAACGTGAAAGTTTCCTATCAGCACGACGTCCTGGTCATTGGCAGTGGTGCGGCGGGCATGACCCTGGCCCTGCAACTGGCATCCCACCGCCGCGTCGCCATTCTCAGCAAAACCAACCTGCAAGCAGGATCGACCGCCTGGGCTCAGGGAGGGATCGCGGCGGTATTAGACCCCGGCGACAGTGTCGATGCTCATGTTCAGGATACCCTCAGGGCCGGTGCCGGCCTGTGTCACGAGGACGTGGTTCGCAACACACTCGAACAGGGACCCGCCGCACTGAACTGGTTGATCAGCCAGGGCGTCGAATTCAGCAAGGACGATAGTGGCGCCGGCTATCATCTCACCCAGGAGGGTGGCCACAGTCATCGACGGATTCTGCATACCGCCGATGCCACCGGGCAGGCAGTTTCGGGAACCCTGGCAAAGCAGGTGCGGAAAGCCACGAACATCGATGTCTTTGAGCATCATCTCGTCGTCGATCTGACCACCCAGGCTGATCGCGGCGCCCGTAGCCTGCGCTGCAACGGCGCCTATGTGCTCGACAAAAATCGCGACCGGGTCTGTTTATTTCAAGCCAGAGTCGTGGTGCTGGCCACCGGGGGCGCCAGCAAGGCTTACCTTTATACCAGTAACCCCGACGGCGCCAGCGGCGACGGTATAGCGGTAGCCTGGCGCCGAGGTTGTCGAGTTGCCAACATGGAATTCAACCAGTTTCATCCCACCTGTCTGTTTCACCCGCAGGCGAAATCATTTTTGATCTCCGAGGCCCTGCGTGGCGAGGGCGCTCACCTGTTACTGCCCGACGGCAGCCGGTTTATGCATGATTTTCATCCCGATGCGGAGCTTGCGCCCCGGGATATCGTCGCCCGGGCTATCGACCATGAAATGAAGCGCCTCGGCGCCGACTGCGTCTATCTCGATATCAGCCACAAACCCGCGAACTTCATCAACGCCCACTTTCCGATGGTCAGCGCCGAATGCCTGAAATTCGGCATCGACATCACCCGCCAGCCGATACCCGTGGTGCCGGCGGCTCACTATACCTGTGGCGGCATCGTCACCGATGTCCATGGCCGCACCGATCTGAAAAATCTCTACGCGGTCGGCGAATGCTCCTTTACCGGTTTGCACGGCGCCAACCGCATGGCCAGCAACTCCCTGCTCGAATGTCTGGTCTTTGGCGGCTCCGCGGCGCGGAGCATGGAAACCGTGATTGACGACATACCCTCACCCAGCTATACCAAACCCTGGGATGAATCGAGAGTCACGTACTCAGACGAAAATGTGGTGCTATCCCATAACTGGGACGAGCTGCGCCGTTTTATGTGGGACTATGTCGGCATTGTCCGCACCCGCAAGCGCCTGGAACGCGCCGAGCACCGGATCAGCTTGCTGAAACGGGAAATTCAGGAGTATTACAGCAACTACAAGGTCAGCCGCGACGTACTGGAGTTGCGCAACCTGGCAGTGGTTGCCGACCTGATCATTCGCTCCGCCCTGCTACGCAAGGAAAGCCGCGGCCTGCATTACACTCTCGACCACCCGGAGCTATCAGCGATCGCCAAGGACACCATTCTGGTACCCATGAACTTCGCCGGCCAGGACATTATCGTCAGCAAAAACGGCTAAACCGCGTGGGTCCGCGGTTTGCGCGATCAGGCCATTCCATTAATGAGCGCCACAGGCAAAAGCGACGACCGACAAGCACCGGAAGTCGTCCCCGCTCAAGCAAGCGGCAAACACCGGCAGGTGGCGGTATCGAGGCCAGGCTGGACCACCCGAAAACCCCGGTGCGAATGAAACAGGCTCCTCTACCACCAGGACGATGAGCCGGCTGCCGTGATAGGCCACGCGGCAATCGACCACCTCATCCGGGCGACAATCGGAACCCCTGTCAAGACGAATGCGCGATTGTCTGGGCTCGATCCTCAAACCACCCATGCCGTCAATCCCGAACCAGCTCGCGCGAAAGAGGCGTATCTGGGTATAACAAAGACCCAGCGCCAGGAGCGCCAGCAGGCCCTTTAGCCATGGCGCCAGCGACGATAGCAACAACAGCAGGACCACGACCATCAGCACCGCGCACTGCAATTTCACCAGCATCACCAGGGGGCTGCGTATAAAGGGCAAGCGCTGTTCCATGCGTTATTCTCTAACAAACCCTGCAGCCCGTGACTCCCTTTCGCGCAGCGCTCAACGGGGTCCGCGACTGGCCAGAATGATATCGACGATGCGCCGCATGGCTTCCTCTTGTGGAACCACGCTGCGCAGCAGCCAGGTAAAAATATCCTGATCCTCGCATGCCAGCATATCCTGAAACAGCCGCTGCTCAGTCGGCGCCAGGCGCGGATAAACCTGCTCCACGAAGGGGATCAGAATCAGATCCAACTCCAGCATGCCACGGCGGCTCGCCCAAAGCAGGCGTTTTTCATCCATTGCGTTGATCTGTTATTTAGCGAATCTTTTGATTAGCGGGGCGTCAAGTATAATAAAATGCTTTTCCGGATTGCGGCCCGATGCTGGAGATATGCGCCGGCCCGGGCTCCGAACTCAAATGTCACTACCTGCCAAGCAATTTTTATGAGCAACTGGCAACAATTACTTGAAAGCGCTGGCGCTCGCTACTCCGGCGAATGCGTCATGTCCTTCGGCGAATCGCCCCGGGAATACCCGGGAATCGCCAATGGCCTGAGCCCTCTGGACAACCTGGGCATGCTGGCGGTGCGTGGCACCGAGGGCACAAAATTTCTCCAGGGGCAGAGCACATGTAATTTCCAGGATCTGGCCGTCGGTGGCGTCACACCCGGCGCTCTGTGCAACGTCAAAGGCCGCATGATCAGTTCCTTTATCGCCTGCCGGACCAGCGCGGACGAAGTGTTACTGTCCATGGACCGGACACTGGTCGGTCCTACTATCACCCAACTGAAAAAATTTGCCGTATTTTTTAAAACCGAATTGATTGACGCCAGCGATACATACCGGCAGTTAGGCCTGGCGGGAAGCGGGCTTGGCGAAAGCCTTAAACCGCGCTTTGAAACTCTGCCTGAACATGGCGCGTCGGTGGAAGACGAACAGGGCAATCGGCTGGAACCATTGACAGAGGGGATTTATCTGCTTGTCTCGCCGCGGGAAAGCGCCCCCGAACTCTGGCAAAGTCTGAGCAGCGAGGTCACTCCGGTCGGGTTGCCCTGGTGGCAACTCCAGCTGGTACGCGCCGGCCTGGCCGCGGTGACGGAAGCTGTGAGCGAACAGCTGGTGCCACAGATGCTGAATTATCAGGCCACCGGTGGCATCAGCTTTACCAAGGGATGTTACACCGGCCAGGAAGTCGTCGCGCGCATGCAGTATCTGGGTACCCTGAAGCGCCGCACTTATCGCATCAAAGCCAACACCAGCGCGGTGCCCGCGATCGGCACGGAGATCAGCACCGCCGACGGCAAAAATGTCGGCAGGGTCGTGCTCGCGGCGCCCGAGGACGAAAACCATATCGCCTTGCTCGCGGTATTGCGCGAAGCCGCCCTCAACCAGACACAGCTGACCATCAACGGCGAAAGCGTCGCCATCACACTGGAAGATCTACCCTATAGCCTGGATCCCCGGTGAGCGCCTGGCTGACCCAATATCAGGCGTTATTTACCTGGCTGGCCATCGGGTCGATCGTCACTTTTGTCGTCAGTCTGTTATCGCTGCCCTGGCTGGTGGCGCTGATCCCCGAGGATTATTTCTGCCACGAGCGGCGCCACCCGGCAGACCTGAAGAAAAGTCATCCCGTGGTGCGCATGACATTGCTGATTGCGAAAAACGTCTTTGGCGCGATATTGCTGCTCGGCGGGCTGGTCATGCTGTTTGTGCCGGGCCAGGGCCTGCTGACCATTGCCATGGGTCTGCTGCTACTCGACTACCCCGGCAAATTCCAGCTCGAACAACGGCTGGCCGCCAACACAAAGGTACTCAATGGACTCAACTGGTTGCGGGGCAGGGCCGGTGCGGCGCCGCTCAGGATTGACAGGAGGGATTACAAATAAAAGCGCGCCCGGGGCTAAAAATCCGCTGACAGGAGTTCGACCTTGTAGCCGTCGGGGTCTTCAACAAAGGCCAGCACCGTCGAGCCGTGCATCATCGGGCCGGGCTCGCGCACCACCTTTCCGCCTTTGGCGCGAATCTCCTCGCAGGTGGCGTAAACATCCTCCACACCGATGGCGATATGGCCGTAGGCATTGCCCAGTTCATAGCTGCCGGTGTCCCAGTTATGGGTGAGTTCGAGCACGGTATGGTCCTTTTCCGAACCGTAACCGAGAAAAGCCAGTGTGAACTTGCCGTCGGGGAAATCCCTTTTACGCAGCAGTTTCATCCCCAGCAATTCAGTATAAAACCCGATCGACTTATCCAGGTCACCGACCCTGAGCATGGTATGCAGAAATTTCATCGTTTGTTTCCCCGATTATTAAACGTGTTGCTGCGCTACTTGCGCAGGCGCTCGGCCGCGATCCGCATGCGCAGCGCGTTGAGCTTGATAAAGCCATCGGCATCCTTCTGATTATAGGCGCCCTGGTCATCGTCAAAGGTCGCCATGCGCGCATCAAAAAGACTGTTTTCGGATTTTCGCCCGACGACCATGACATTGCCCTTGTAGAGCTTGACCCTGACCACGCCACTGACAAAACGCTGGGATTCGTCGATCATGGTTTGCAACATGCGCCGCTCCGGTGACCACCAGTAGCCGTTATAAATCAGACTGGCGTAACGAGGCATCAATTCATCCTTCAGATGCGCCACCTCCCTATCGAGGGTAAGCGACTCGATAGCCCTATGGGCGCGTAGCATGATGGTGCCACCGGGCGTTTCGTAGCAGCCGCGGGCCTTCATGCCCACATAGCGGTTTTCAACGATGTCGGTACGACCAATACCATTGGCGCCGCCAATCTGGTTGAGCCTGGTCAGCACCTGGGCCGGCGACATGGGCTCCCCGTCCAGGGCGACAATGTCCCCGCTCTCGTAGGTCAGTTCAAGGGATACCGGCTGGTCGGGCGCCGCCTCGGGCGAGACACTCCAGCGCCACATATCGGCTTCGGCCTCGACCCAGGGATTCTCCAGCATGTCACCCTCGTAGGAAATATGCAGGAGGTTTGCGTCCATTGAATACGGAGACTTTTTTCGCTGGTTGGCAAAGTCCACGGGAATATCGCGCTCACGACAATAGGCCATCAGCGTTTCCCGCGAGGTGAGATCCCACTCCCGCCAGGGCGCGATCACCTTGACACCCGGTTTGAGCGCGTAGGCGCCCAACTCGAAGCGTACCTGATCATTACCCTTGCCAGTCGCGCCGTGGGCGATCGCGTCGGCACCGGTTTCATTGGCAATCTCCACCAGCCGTTTGGCAATCAGGGGCCGGGCGATGGAAGTGCCGAGCAGGTACTCTCCTTCATAGATGGTGTTGGCGCGAAACATGGGGTAAACGAAATCCCTGACAAACTCCTCGCGCAGATCGTCGATATAGATTTCCTTGACTCCCATGGCCTCCGCCTTGGCGCGCGCCGGCTCGACCTCCTCACCCTGACCAATATCGGCGGTAAAGGTCACTACCTCGCACTGATAGGTATCCTGCAGCCAGCGCACAATCACGGAAGTATCCAGGCCGCCGGAATAGGCCAGCACGACTTTTTTAACAGAGGCTCGATTTGAATGGGACACTCAGTCCTCCATGGCAAGAAAAAATACAGGCAAACCACTCATCCCGCCTAACGGGAAAACGCGGCAATTTTAAACCGGGGCTCGGCTAATTGACACCTCGAGCGGTATCCCCCGCAGCGCCTTTCCGGTAGGATGCGCCCTCAAACCAGCGCGCTCTCGCTACCTACCGGATCATTCACAGCTCTCCATGGACAGCTTTACCATCACTCGCCCCGACGATTGGCATCTGCATCTGCGTGACGGACCGGCTCTGGCTGATACCGTCAAGGACGCGGCACGCCATTTTGCTCGAGGCATGGTGATGCCCAATCTGTCGCCGCCGGTGATCAATACCGCCCAGGCCCGGGACTATCGGGAACGCATCGTCGGCGCCCTGCCCCTGGACAATCCCTGGCGGCCCCTCATGACCCTCTACCTGACCGATGACACCAGCCCCGACGAAATCACCCGCGCGCGCGACAGTGGTTTTATTCATGGCATCAAATACTACCCAGCCGGGGCCACTACCAATTCGGCCTCGGGCGTCACCGCCATCGAAAACACCCATGAGGTGCTGGAGCGAATGCAAACGCTGGGCATGCCACTGCAAATTCACGGAGAAGTTACCGATGCCGAGGTGGACATCTTCGATCGCGAGGCGGTATTTATCGAGCGGATACTGATGCCGCTGGTTAAGGACTTTCCAGGACTGAAGATCATTCTGGAACACATTACCACCAGCGACGCGGTGGATTTTGTTACCGCCTCCGGCCCCCAAATTGCCGCCACTATCACCCCCCAGCATCTGCTGTTCAATCGCAACACCCTGCTGGCAGGCGGGATCAAGCCCCACTTTTATTGCCTGCCCATTCTCAAACGCGGTCGCCATCAACAGGCCCTGATCGGGGCCGCCACCAGCGGCAATCCGAAATTCTTTCTCGGCACGGATTCCGCGCCCCACGCCCGTCATCGCAAGGAAACGGCCTGCGGCTGCGCGGGCTGCTATTCTCACCATGCGGCTATCGAGTTTTACGCCGAGGCCTTCGACCAGGCCCAGGCCCTCGATCGCCTCGAAGGCTTCGCCAGTCATTTTGGCGCCGATTTTTACGGCCTGCCCAGAAACCGTGAAAACATCACCCTGCAAAAGAACCCCTGGCAGCTGCCCGACAGCTGCCGTTTGGGCGCCGAGGAAATGACGCCCCTCCGTGCCGGAGGTCGATTACAGTGGCGAGTGGCGCACAGACAATCCGACAGACCCGCCCGCGGCAATCGGCAAACCCCCAGCGATGCTTGCTGACGCTAGGCCGCTCGCCCAGCGTTTTCGGGGCTTTTTACCGGTCGTCGTCGACGTGGAAACCGGTGGTTTCGACGCGCGGCACAATGCGCTGCTGGAGGTTGCGGTGGTGACACTGAACATGGACGACAACGGTCACTTGCAGCTCCATCGGACCATTGCCCATAACGTTCGCCCTCACCCTGGCACCCGCTGTGAGCCAGCGGCACTGGCGTTTACCGGTATTGACCCCAACGATCCCCAGCGCAGGGCGCTGAGCGAAGCCGAGGCTCTCAACAGTGTCTTCAGGGCCGTGCGCCAGCAGGTCAGGGACCACGATTGCAGCCGCGCCATCGTCGTCGCCCACAACGCTCACTTTGATCTGGGATTTATCAACTCAGCCGTTAATCGCAACGACATCAAGCGCAATCCCTTCCACCCCTTTTCCTGTCTGGATACCGCCACGCTGGCGGGCCTGGCATTTGGCCAGACAGTTCTGGCCAAAGCCTGCCACGCGGCCAATATTCCCTTTGACAACGGGCACGCCCACAGCGCCAGCTATGACGCCGAGCGCGCGGCCATGTTGTTTTGCAGCATCGTCAACCGTTGGCGGGATTTAGGGGGTTGGCCTCTGCCGGACGCCATGGAAGTCTGATACCCGCCGATGCGCCGCAATAAATTGAGCGACGATCAATTGAGCGCCCATAAATAAAGCGGGCAAGACCCGCTTTATTGAGTTCGGGCAACCCCCGCGGGACCCGGACCGTCAGTATAGGCTTCCGGTTAGCTTGCCGATGTCGCGGCTTCCTTGACCAGCTTTTCCAGCTCCCCGCTTTCGGCCATCTCGGTAATGATGTCGCAACCGCCCATCAGTTCGCCCTTGATCCAAAGCTGGGGAAAGGTCGGCCAATTGGCATATTCGGGGAGCCGGGCGCGGATTTCCGGGTTGCTCAACACATCCACATAGGCGAAACGTTCACCGCATGCCATCAGGGCCTGTACCGACCGTGCCGAGAAGCCGCACTGGGGCTGATTGGGGGACCCTTTCATGTAAAGAATAATCGGGTTGCTCTCTATCTGCTCTCTAATGGTTTCCATGATGTCCATGTTTCGCGCCTTTAAATAGTTGATCGGGGAGGTCAGGTATTCTACCCGTTTCGAGAGCCCGGAAAAAGGGCAAAGTAAGCCCCGGCTTCGGAAATACCACGGGCGACAGCCCCTTCGAGGCCCCGGCACGGCCGTTGTATTCATTTGACATTGCCTGTAGTATCCCCGCTTTTTCCGGGCAGCCAGGCGCTGCCTGTTTTAGTTTTTGGGGCACACGAAGCGACCGCGTTAGGGTCGCGTTTGATTTAGGCCGAATTGCACCACGCACGCCAGGACCGGCCGGATGACGAACCATGACCAGTGACGCGTTGATGAATAATTACGGACCGCGAGCATTAACTCTGACCCGGGGTCAAGGCGCCTGGGTCTGGGACGATCAGGGCAGGCGTTATCTCGACGCCCTGGCGGGTATCGCCGTCTGCGGACTGGGCCACGCTCATCCGGCCGTGACCGCCGCCATTGCCGAACAGGCCAGCCAGCTGCTGCATTGTTCCAACCTCTACAACATTCCCGCCCAGGAGCAGCTCGCGGACCGGTTAAAAGCCATTTCGGGCATGGACAAAATGTTTTTCGGCAACTCCGGGGCCGAGGCCAATGAAACGGCCATCAAACTGGCCCGCCTGCATGGCAACGGTAAAAACAAGCGCGCCATCCCCACCATTATCGTCACCCAAAATTCCTTTCATGGGCGTACCCTGGCGACCCTCACCGCCACTGGTAACCGCAAGGTTCAGGCCGGCTTCGAGCCGCTGGTGCGCGGTTTTGTGCGCGCCCCGTACAATGACCTTCAGGCCATTGAAACCATCGCCGCCAACAACCACAACATCGCCGCCATCATGGTCGAACCGATTCAGGGCGAAGGCGGTGTGCGCATTCCCGACGCCACTTACCTGCGCCAGTTGCGCGCCCTGTGTGATGCCAGGGACTGGCTGCTGATACTCGACGAAATTCAAACCGCCAACGGTCGCACCGGTAGTTTTTTCCACTACCAGCAGCACGGTATTCACCCGGATGTGGTCACCATCGCCAAGGGCTTGGGTAACGGTATGCCCATCGGCGCGTGTCTGACCCGCGGATCCGCCGCGGAATTGATGAAACCGGGCAGCCACGGCTCCACTTTCGGCGGCAATCCGGTGGCCTGCGCGGCAGCCATCGCCACACTCAACGTGATTGAACAAGAGCAGCTAACGCGACGCGCGGCGACTCTAGGTGCCGAATTGTTGGCGCAATTTAAAACCGCGCTGGCAGGCTGCGATATGGTCAGCGAGATTCGCGGCGCCGGCCTGATGATTGGCATCGAACTCAAACATGACTGCGCCGGACTGGTGTCCCGGGCCGCCGACGCGGGACTCTTGATCAACGTCACCGCCGGTAACGTCATTCGCCTGCTACCACCGCTGATTTTCAGCGACGAACAGGCTGCCCAACTGGTGAGCATTCTGGCACCTCTGATCCGGGATTTCACGCGCGAGGACTAAACCATGTCCGTTCAGCACTTTCTGACTCTCTCGGACCTGCCCCGCGAGACCCTGCAAGGCATTATCGACAAGGCCATCGTGCTCAAGCAGGCGCCGCGAGGCACTGCAAACCGGCCCTGGCCCCTGAGTGGGCGGGTGTTGGGGATGATTTTCGAAAAATCCTCCACCCGAACCCGCGTGTCCTTCGAGGCTGGCATGGCCCAGCTGGGCGGCGACGCCATTTTTCTGTCGCCCAACGACACCCAGCTGGGGCGCGGAGAGCCGGTCGAGGATACCGCCCGCGTGCTTTCACGCATGGTCGACATCATCATGGTGCGCACCTTCGCCCATGAGCGCGTCGAAACCTTCGCCACGCAATCCAGCGTGCCGGTCATCAATGCCCTCACCGACGACTACCATCCCTGCCAGCTCCTGGCCGACATCCAGACCTTTGTCGAACATCGCGGCGCTATCGCCGGCAAGACCGTGGCCTGGGTGGGGGATGGCAACAATATGTGCCAGTCTTATATGGAAGCGGCAACGATCTTCGATTTCCAGCTTAATATTGCCTGTCCCGACGCCTATCGCCCCGATCCGGAACTGCTGGCCAGGCACGCCGACCGGGTCAACATCAGCAACCAGCCCAAACAGGCCGTGGCCAGCGCCGACCTGGTTGTCACCGACACCTGGGCTTCCATGGGCCAGGAGGCAGAAAAGAAGAAACGCGAGCGCGCCTTCGCCGGTTATCGAGTGGACCACGATTTGATGAAACTGGCGGCCGACGACGCCCTGTTCATGCATTGTCTACCCGCCTACAGGGGTATGGAAGTCAGCGCCGAGCTGCTCGAAGACCCGCGTTATTCCGTGGTCTGGGACGAGGCGGAAAACCGCCTGCACGCGCAAAAATCCCTGATCCTGCACCTGCTCGGTATCGACTAATTTCCCACCGCCATCGACAATAGCCCACCTACCGGCACCGCACACCGAGGCCCGGCATGGAGTTCGCCAACAAAACCGTTGCCCTGACGCACGCCAGCAATACCCTGGGCCGTGCGCTGGCTAAGGCATTGGCCGCGCGGGGCGCGCGTCTGGTGCTTTCCGGCAGCGATGAACCGGCCTTGACGCAGCTGATGACGCAAATCGGCTCCGATCAACACCGCCTGGTGGTCAGCGATATCAGCACCGAGCCGGGGCGTGTCTGTCTCAGCGATGCCTGCCAGCTGGGTGATCGCGGTGTCGACATTCTGATCAACAACCCCCTGCGCGGTGGTCAGGGCCTGTTTCGAGCGACCTCCCAAAGCGCCATCAACACCTATCTCAACGCCCACCTGAACGCGCCGATATTGTTGATCCGCGCCCTCCTGCCACACCTGCTAAAACGCGACAGCGGCCAAATCGTCAACATCGGCGCGCTAAACGGCAGCATCGGCCTACCCGGTTTTGCCTGCGACAGCGCCGCCCGCTTCGGTTTGAAGGGTTTCAGCGAGGCCCTGGGGCGGGAGCTCAGCGACAGCCCGGTCAGGGTCATCTACTTCGCTCACCGCGGGATCAAGTCCGATGCTGCGTCCAGCGCCGGCAAGCTCGGCGCGGCGCTCAAGCGGCCCCTGGACACCCCCGAAAGCGTCAGCAAGGCAGTGCTCCGGGCGATGGCCGGTGACAGCCCATTTACCCAGATGGGCTGGCGGGAACGTTGGTGGATCAAACGCAATACCCTGGCCCGCAAAAAAATGGACCAGGCCTTCGAGGGTCGGCGATCAGCGTTTGCGGCGTCGGCGCGGAGAAAATCCTTTCCCGAGCGCTGAAAGGCTTTGGGCGATTAGTTCTTTTTGCAATATCGGCCACCACCAATTAGCTCAATCGATATAAAAAAGTGCTTGCTTACCATGCAGGTCAGACGCGGCTATAAGGCTGCGATGTCGCCTGAAGTTCAGCCGACACGCTTGTCATCAGGCCGACCCCGCCAGCCGCGGGCTTTCTGGTCACCAAAACACAATAATGGTCACATCTTGTGTTGCAATAACCCGCTGAGCACTTTATCTTGTGTTTCTGAATATCGGGAACCCGTATAAACCCATATATAGATTCCAGGCTCGATCTCGGCATTTCCGGCTTTCCAGGCCCGGGCGATACCCGCAACCACAAGCGGAAGCCAGACCAGAGCACCTGGCCGCTAAGACCACAACCAGTGCGCTGTGGGCACTGGAGAAACCAGGAAAAGTGACAGCATCGTGATCGCAAGGACAGCTCGACCAGAACAGCAAAAGCGCCCCGCCGCCAGGACCGCGCAACCGTGATTGGGCGCAAAAGCCGGCAACATCGTCAAGCTAACGAGCAGGAAAACCTGCAACACAACGCAACACACCTACTACTCAACACAGCTACTACTACTCAACACAACTACTATAAGAAAGACCCAGACAACCACTATGCTCACCAGCATGCTCACCAGCAATAGGCACACTACCCATATGCACACCACCCATATGCACACTACGCCCTCATCACCACCCTCGGCGGTGGTCGATACGCCCACCCAGGGCGGGATGCGGCGCAAGCATGGCATTCACTCCTACGCCAAGAACCATAAACCAAGGTAATAAAACCCATGGAAGCGACGCCCTCTTCAGCCTCACCCGAACAAGCAGCCACCACCACGACGGCCCGACCGCCAGCGGCCCCTTCATCGATTCAGGCCACCGCACCGGGCAAACTCAAGGTGATCAAGCGCAATGGCACCGTGGTGCCCTATGACGAATCAAAAATCGCCATCGCCATCACCAAAGCCTTCCTCGCGGTCGAAGGCGCGGCCGCCGCCGCCAGCGGACGTATTCACACCACTGTCAATAATCTGATGAATCAGGTCACTGACACCTTCAAGCGGCGCATGCCCTCCGGCGGCACGGTGCACATCGAGGACATCCAGGACCAGGTAGAGCTGGCCCTGATGCGCAGCGGCGAGCAGAAAATCGCTCGTTCCTATGTCATTTATCGGGAGCAACGCGCCTCCGAGCGCGCCAAACAGCGCGGCGTCGAGCAAGCCGTCAGCGAGGGCCTGGAGGCCATGCCGCAACACCCCGGCATCAGGGTCACCCTGGCCGATGGCAGTGAAGCGCCCCTGGACATGACCCGCCTGCATACGGTTGTCAGCGAAGCCTGCGCCGATCTGAAAGATGTCGAGCCCGAGGCCATTCTCAAGCAAGCGCTGCGCAACCTCTACGACGGCGTCTCGCTGGCCGACGTCAACACCGCCCTGGTGATCACCGCCCGCACCCTGGTGGAGCAGGAACCCAACTACACCTACGCCACCGCGCGCCTGCTGCTGGATAAACTGCGCGCCGAGGCGCTCACCTTCCTTGAAGTCGCCCCCGCCGCCACTCAGACGGAAATGGCAACTCTCTACCCCGAGGCCTTGAAGGCTTATGTCAGGAAGGGTATCGAGCTGGAGCTGCTGGCCCCGGAGCTGGCCCGGTTCGACCTGGACGAGATCGGCCAGGCGATAAACGCCGAGCGCGATCTCCAGTTCACCTACCTGGGCCTGCAAACCCTCTACGATCGCTACTTCATTCACAGCGGCGACACCCGCTTCGAGCTGCCCCAGTGCTTCTTCATGCGCGTGGCCATGGGCCTGGCGATCAACGAGCAGCAGCGCGAAGAGCGCGCCATCGAGTTTTACAACCTGTTGTCGTCCTTCGACTATATGAGTTCGACGCCGACCCTGTTCAACGCCGGCACCCTGCGCCCGCAGTTATCCAGCTGTTATTTGACCACCGTGCCCGACCATCTCGAAGGCATCTACGGCGCCATCCGCGACAACGCCATGTTGTCCAAGTGGGCCGGCGGCCTCGGCAATGACTGGACCCCGGTGCGCGGCCTCGGCGCCTACATCAAGGGCACCAATGGCAAGAGCCAGGGCGTGGTGCCCTTCCTGAAAGTGGTTAACGACACCGCCGTGGCGGTCAACCAGGGTGGCAAGCGCAAGGGCGCGGTCTGCGCCTACCTGGAAACCTGGCACATCGATATCGAGGAGTTTATCGAGCTGCGCAAAAACACCGGCGATGACCGCCGCCGCACCCATGATATGAACAGCGCCAACTGGATTCCCGACCTATTCATGAAGCGGGTGTTCGAAGACGGGGTCTGGCATCTGTTCTCGCCCAACGATGTCCCCGACCTGCATGACCTCTACGGCCAGGCCTTCGAACGCCGCTACCGCGAATACGAGGCCATGGTGGCCAACAAGGAGCTCACACTCTACAAAAAAGTCCGCGCCCAGGATCTGTGGCGCAAGATGCTCGGCATGCTGTTCGAGACCGGCCACCCCTGGATGACCTTCAAGGACCCCTGCAACCTGCGTTCGCCCCAACAGCACACCGGCGTCGTGCATTCGTCCAACCTGTGTACCGAAATCACCCTCAACACCAGAGCCGAGGAAGAAATCGCCGTCTGCAACCTGGGCTCGATCAACCTGGCCCAACACATCGACGCCAACGGCCAGCTCGACACCGGCAAGTTGCGCAAGACCGTGCACACCGCCGTGCGCATGCTCGATAACGTCATCGACATCAACTACTACTCGGTCGAGACCGCGCGGGCCTCCAACATGCGCCACCGTCCCGTCGGCCTCGGCCTGATGGGCTTTCAGGACGCCCTGTATCAACTCAAGATCCCCTACTGCTCCGATGGCGCGGTGGAATTCGCCGACCGCTCCATGGAAGCCATCAGCTACTGGGCCATCGAAGCCTCCAGCGACCTGGCCGTCGAGCGCGGCAGCTACCAGAGCTTCGACGGCTCCCTGTGGAGTCAGGGCATTCTGCCGATCGACTCCATCGAGCTGCTCGAACAAGAGCGTGGCAGCCAGTATCTGGAGCAGGACAAATCCCGCACCCTCGACTGGGACGGCCTGCGCGCCAGGGTCCGCAGTCAGGGCATGCGCAACTCCAACGTCATGGCCATCGCCCCGACCGCGACCATTGCCAATATCACCGGGGTCAGCCAGTCCATCGAGCCCACCTACCAGAACCTGTACGTGAAATCGAACCTCTCCGGCGAATTCACCGTGGTCAACGGCTATCTCATCCACGACCTCAAGGAACGCGGCCTCTGGGACCCGGTCATGGCCAACGACCTGAAATATTACGAAGGCTCGGTGCGGGCCATCGACCGCGTGCCGGACGACCTGAAAAGCCTTTACGCCACCGCCTTTGAAGTCGGCCCCCAGTGGATTGTCGATGCCGCCAGCCGTCGCCAGAAGTGGATCGACCAGGCCCAGAGCCTCAACCTCTACATCGCCGAGGCCAGCGGCAAGAAGCTCGACATGACCTATCGCATGGCCTGGTACCGTGGCCTGAAGACCACCTACTACCTGCGCTCCCTGGCGGCCACCAGCACCGAGAAATCCACCGTCCAGAGCGGCAAGCTCAACGCCGTATCCGCCAATGGCAGCGCAGCCACGCCCAAGGCAGCGGCGCCGGCGCCCGTGCCCGCCGCCTGCTCCCTGGATGATCCGGATTGCGAGGCCTGCCAGTAAGGCGATAAGTGAGCGAAAGCGAGCACAAAAAGATACCGACAAATACAGAAGATAAAGAGGAAAGAAGAAAGATCATGCTAAATACGGAGAAAACTATTTGGACAAGAGGATGATTGAGTGTCTAGCTGGCGGAGTGCCGAATTGGGATTGACTTCAAGTGGAAGCATATGACTAACATAAGCGGCAACACAGAATTATTATATCGGCCGGAAATATTTTTTCGCTCGGCACACCCAAAAAATACTCGTGGACGGGTAGTACTCCAACGTCACCTGGGTACCAACACCGTCAACTCTTTTCTTGTCGATACTAAACAGTTAGAAAAAATAGCTAGAACAATTATCGGGACACCCGAGATTTTCTTTTCAACGGCATCATTTCTTGGTACGCAGTTAATACTAAATTTTGACAGAACTTTCTGCTTACATT
>JBECKV010000213.1:0-8464 GCA_040235495.1 Porticoccaceae bacterium | reverse complement strand
GGCTGACATCGGGGAACACCCCCAGGGCCAATACCTTCTCTTTGCCCCCATAGCGGTATTTCAGTCGCCAGTATCTGGAATCGTTTGGATTAATGAGCAAGTACAGGCCTTTGCCATCGCTGAGCTTGTAGGCTTTCTCGCGCGGCTTGGCATTTTTCACGGCGGTAGCAGTAAGGGACATTTTGGGGGTATCTGGCGTGGGGGTATTTCAGATAACCCCGAAAATACCCCCAAGATACCCCCGCTGTCAATGGGCGGCTCTGGACAGTAATTAATTCGCCACCAATAAAAAAGCCCCTAAAAACGGGGCCTTATGAGTCTTACTGTCTGTTATTGGTCTTTAATATGGTGCCCAAGGCCGGACTTGAACCGGCACGGCTTACGCCACTACCCCCTCAAGATAGCGTGTCTACCAATTCCACCACTTGGGCAAATCCTTTCATTCCTGTCCTGTTTTTTCCCGCGCGTCTTTCTGCGTGTTGACTTCATCAGCGGGGGACGAATCCTGTCGAGGAATTTCGTCCACGTCCGTCGTCTCCGGCGATTCGGGAATATCACCTGCCGCCGGGATTTCCGCATCGGCTGCGCTATCGTCGATATCCAGGGCAGGAATCTCGCTGTCATCCTCACGCTGCTGGTTCTCAATGATCTCGATGGCCGGCACATCGACATTGCCAATACCCGCATTATTACGCGCCATTACCGCGAGGGCGAGACTGGTGACAAAAAACAGGGTCGCCAATATGGCCGTTGTTTTGCTGAAAAAATTCCAGCTGCCCGCGCTACCGAAAATAGTCTGGGACGCGCCGGCACCAAAAGAAGCACCGGCTTCGGCGCCCTTGCCCCGCTGCATCAGAATTAGAACGATGATCGCAAGCGCTATCAGTAAATGCGCGACCAGCACCAGCTTTTCCATTGAGTTATCCCGCTATTTCGCAAATTTTCACGAACTGGGCTGCATCCAGGGATGCGCCGCCTACCAGTGCTCCATCGATGTCCGGCTGGGCGAATAAGTGCTCGGCATTGTCAATGGAGACACTCCCGCCATACAACAACCCAACATCTCGCCCGGACTGGCCGAGGCGCGAGCGCACGGCACTCAGCACTTCCTGAGCCTGTTCGGCCGTCGCCACGTTGCCCGTACCGATCGCCCAGACGGGTTCGTAAGCGATTACCGTACCCCGCATGCCCGATTCGCTTACCCGACTGAGCACCGCGTCTAGCTGTCGGTTGATCACTTCACCGGTTTTGCCCTGCTGGCGCTCGGCCTCGGTCTCGCCGATACAAAGCACCGGTCGCAGGCCGGCTTCCGTCGCGGCCAGAAACTTTTCGCCAACCAGCTGGTCACTCTCGCCGTAAAGCTGACGGCGTTCCGAATGTCCGACTAGCACGTAGCGGCAGCCGAACTCTCGCAACATCGCCCCGGACACCTCGCCGGTGTAGGCCCCCTCGGGGTACTGACAGAGATTTTGGGCGCCCAGCGCCAGGTCCACTCCACTCACTTTGGCCAGCAGGGCCGCCACCTCGGCCAGATAAACCACGGGCGGGCAAATCACTGTGCTCACCCCTGGGCAACTCGCCATGAGCGCTTCGCTAATTCCCCTGGTCAACGCGCTTACGCTGGCCCGCGAGCCGTTCATTTTCCAGTTGCCGACGATTAGGCGCTCAGGCATTTCCGACCTGCCGAAAAAGGGCGCCAATGGTAGCCAAATAGCGCTTTACATACAAGGTGATACCGCTAACCGGCACCCGCTTCGACCACCCCGGCGATATCCTGGGCCAGGCTCTCAACCAGGCTCACGTCCTCACCCTCAACCATGACACGAATAATGGGCTCGGTGCCGGAGGGACGTAACAGCACTCTGCCGTTGCCCGCCAGTTTCCGCTCGGCATCGCGGACCGCGCCGGCAATGGCCTGGTGTTGCAGGTCAACCCTTTCGACAACCCTGACGTTCACCAATGTCTGAGGCAGTTTGCGCATGCCGCGCTTCAATTCATGCAAATCCGTATTGCTCTCGCACATTGCCTTGAGCACCTGTAGTGCCGCCACGATACCGTCGCCTGTGGTGGTGAGATCACCACAAACAATGTGTCCGGAGTTTTCACCACCCAGGTTCCACTGGCGCTCGCGCATGGCTTCGATCACGTAACGATCACCCACCGCGGTGCGAACGAAAGGCACGCCGAGTTCGGACATTGCCCGCTCCAGGCCAAAATTGCTCATCAGGGTTCCCGCAACGCCGTTGCAACCCGCGCCCTGCATTCGCCGGGACCGGGCAATGATAAAAATCAGTTCATCGCCATCGACCAGCTCGCCCTTGTGATCGACAAAAATTACCCGGTCGCCATCACCATCCAGCGCTATACCGACGTCAGCGCCGACTTCTTGCACTTTTTGGCGCAACAAGTCCGGGCTGGTTGAACCACAATCCTCATTGATATTAAAACCATCGGGCTGCACACCCAGCTCGATCACGCTGGCGCCGAGTTCCCGCAGGACATCCGGGGCCACGTGGTAGGTCGCGCCATGGGCGCAATCAACCACCAGCTTCATTCCCGCCAGGCTAAAGCCGTAGGGAAGCGTGCCCTTGCAGAACTCCACATAACGGCCAGCCGCGTCAGTCACGCGATGGGCGCGGCCCAAATCCACGGACTCGGCCGTAACTATTTCCTGGTCAAGATAGCGTTCGATGCGGTTCTCAACGTCATCCGGCAATTTAAAACCGTCGCCACCGAAAAACTTGATGCCGTTATCCTGGAAAGGATTGTGCGATGCACTGATTACGATACCCGCCTGAGCTCGAAACGTGCGCGTGAGATAGGCCACCGCGGGCGTCGGCATCGGCCCCATCAAGCTGACATCCACTCCCGCGGCAATGATCCCGGCCTGCAATGCTGACTCAAACATATAACCCGATACACGCGTGTCCTTGCCCACTAGAATCAGGTTTCTGCCGCCACCAGCAACGGCGCTACCGAAGACCTTACCGGCCGCCCAGCCGAGTTTGAGTACGAATTCGACGGTTATAGGGTAAGTGCCGACCTGCCCACGCACGCCATCGGTACCAAAAAATCGTTTAGTCATGCTGTTACAAATCCCCGGCGATCACTCATGAACCCAGGCTCCCTCGGTCGCGGCCAGGATTTTCAGGACATCCACGGTGGCGCCTACGTCATGGACCCGAATAATACTGACCCCCTTTTGCGCGGCCAAGAGCGCCAGGGCGGCACTGCCATATACGCGATCACCGGTGTCCCTACCGGTTATTGCTCCTATCATCCGCTTTCGTGACAGGCCCACCATAACCGGCAGGCCCATGGTACGGAACTCGGGTAAGGCCTTGAACAGAGCCAGGTTATGAGCCAGATTCTTGCCAAACCCAAATCCGGGATCGATGATGATGCGGTCACGCCCAATGCCAGCCCGGATGCATGACGCCACCCGCTCATCAAGGAACTGTCTGACCTCCAGGACAACATCAGCATAACTTGGCTCATGCTGCATGGTGGCCGGCCGGCCCTGCATATGCATCAGTACCACGGGTAATTTCGCACCCGCCGCGGCCCCCATGGCCCCCGGCCGGCGCAGGGCCCGAACGTCGTTTATCATCGCTACGCCCTCATGGGCGGCGGCAGTCATGACTTCCGGGGTGCTGGTATCCACGGACAAGGGTGTCGCGAAACGGCGGTTTAGGGCGGCGACCACCGGCACGACCCGGGCCAATTCAACTGCCGGCGCCAGAGGTTCGGCCCCCGGCCGGGTCGACTCGCCACCGATATCCAGCAGATCGGCGCCCTCCCGAATCAACTGCTCGGCACGATACAGTATCTTGTCCAGATCCGGATCGGAACCGGAAAGAAGTTGGCCGCCATCGGAAAAAGAGTCCGGGGTAATATTAAGAATGCCCATCACCAGGGGGCGCTGGCAGTCCAGGTTAAGCATCCTTAAACAGCATTACCTGAATGGGCTCGCAACTTTCCAGCAGGTTCTATTTTGGCTCGACGAGCGAACGCGCGATCATCGCACCGGCACAAGATCCAACTACCGACCCCTCAAGGGATCACCGATGGGCGTATCGCCCCGCTTCGGTTTTTTTGCTTCTGTCTCCGGGCTCGTCGCCGAAGAATCCGAGCCACCATGGTCCTTGCGGGAATCCTGCCAGTCCCGGGGAGGGCGCACAGGGCGTCTTGCCATCAGATCGTCCACTTGCTCGGCATCGATGGTTTCGAATTCGATCAGGGCATCCTTCATCGCGTGGAGAATATCTATGTTTTCCTTCAGGAGGTTCTCGGCGCGGCTGTAACTTTCATCAATAATACGGCGCACTTCTTCATCGATCTGCTGGGACGTGGCCCCGGAAAAGTTCTTGCTGCCCTGGCCGGGTATGGCGGATTCTTGATCACCATAAAGTATGGGACCCATTTTTTCAGTGAGGCCCCAGCGGGTGACCATGCTGCGCGCAAGCATACTGGCGCGCTCGATATCGTTGGAGGCTCCGGTAGTAACGCCGTCGGGGCCATTAATCAGCTCTTCGGCGATGCGGCCACCATAGAGGCTGCACAGCTGACTGGTCAGCTTCCGCTTGCTCATGCTGTACTGATCCTCCTCGGGCAGGAACTGGGTGACCCCCAGCGCGCGGCCACGGGGAATGATCGACACTTTATGAATCGGATCGTGCTCGGGTACCAGGCGGCCGATAATGGCATGTCCGGCCTCGTGAAAGGCCGTGTTGATCTTTTCTTCTTCCGACATCACCAGGGAGCGGCGCTCGGCGCCCATCATGATTTTATCGCGGGCTTTCTCAAATTCCTCGGTAGTGACCAGGCGTCTGTCAGCCCTGGCGGCAAACAGGGCCGCTTCGTTAACGAGATTAGCCAGGTCAGCACCGGAAAAACCCGGTGTTCCACGCGCAATAACGTGCAAATCAACCTTCTCGTCCAGAGGCACCTTGCGCACATGGACCTTGAGAATCTGCTCTCGCCCGCGAATATCAGGCAGTCCGACATAAATCTGACGATCGAAGCGGCCGGGCCTCATCAACGCGCTGTCGAGGACATCGGGGCGGTTGGAAGCGGCGATAACGATAACACCTTCATTGCCTTCAAATCCGTCCATCTCCACCAGCAGCTGGTTGAGGGTCTGCTCGCGCTCGTCGTTGCCGCCGCCCCAGCCGCCGCCACGGGCCCGGCCGACGGCGTCAATTTCATCAATAAAAATAATGCAGGGCGCCTGCTTTTTCGCCTGTTCAAACATATCCCGAACCCGGGAAGCGCCAACCCCGACGAACATTTCCACAAAATCGGAACCGGAAATGGAAAAAAATGGCACTTTTGCCTCGCCGGCAATAGCTTTGGCAAGCAGGGTCTTGCCCGTCCCGGGAGGTCCCGAGAGCAAGACACCGCGAGGAATTCGCCCACCGACACTCTGGAACTTGGACGGATCGCTGAGAAACTCGACCAGTTCGCCGACATCCTCCTTGGCCTCATCAACACCCGCAACGTCGGCAAAGGTGGTTTTAATCTGATCTTCGCTGAGCAATCTGGCCTTACTCTTGCCAAAGGACATGGGGCCACCCCGGCCGCCGCCGGCACCGCCCTGCATCTGCCTCATGAAAAACATGAAGATCAGGACAATCAAGAGGATGGGGAAGGCCGCCAGTAACAGCTGGGACCAGATGCTGGGTTTCTCGGGTTCCTTGCCCTCGACATTGACGTTGTGGTTGAGCAGATCTTTCATCATGCCATCGTCCTGAACCGCGGGACGAACTGTCAGGAAACTGGTGCCATCACTCCGCGTGCCATGAATCATCTGTCCCTGTATAACAACACTGCGAACCCGGTCGCCCTGAACTTCATCGACAAAATTGGTATAGGAAATGGTCGGAGGGGTTGGTCCCTCCTTGAAATTCTGGAAGATCGACAGCAAAACCGCCGCAATGATGATCCACAAAATGAGATTTTTTGCCATTTCACTCAACTGACTATCCTCGCAGCGCCACCAGGCACCTTTAAACATCGCTATATCAGTATAGCCGATGCAGTATAACCTGAATTTTTCAGGGGCAGGCACCCACGCTTCAATACCTCAGGGCCTGAACCCCCGCGCCAGCCAATAGACTTCGCGGGAGCGGCCTCGCGAAGCGTCGGGCTTCTTCGCCGATACCCTGTCGAAACAGCCGCGCAGTTCCCTTAGCAAGGGGTCAAAACCCTCGCCCTGAAACACTTTGGTAACCAGCACGCCGCCCGGTTTTAGTACCCGCGTCGCGAAGTCCACCGCCATCTCGACAAGATGCATGGCGCGCGGCTGATCTATGTCCTTCATACCGCTCATATTGGGTGCCATATCTGAAATAACAAGATCTACCCGCGAATCGCCGATAACCTCGACAATCCGATCAAAGACTGCCTCTTCGGTAAAATCACCCTGGATAAATCGCACATCGGCGATACTGTCCATAGGCAGGATGTCCGAGGCGATGACCGTGCCTTTGCCCCTCAATCGCTCCGCCACCACCTGTGACCAACCACCGGGAGCCGCACCGAGGTCCACCACCACCTGACCCGGCTTGATCAGGCCATATTTTTCGTCCAGTTCCAGTAACTTATAGCTGGCCCTGGAGCGATAACCCTCCTTACGCGATCGCTGCACATAAATATCCTTCTCATGCTCGCGTAGCCACCGCCCGCTGCTCCTCGATTTAGCCATGGGTGCTCACCATCTATTTATTCCGCTTATTCCGCTATAATTTCGCACCCGCGCTTTCGCGGGCTGTTTTCAACCGCTACCGACGCTATGACAACAAACACTTCGAAACTGTCCAACGGGGACAAAAAACACCTGCGGCGTCTCGGCCATGGCTTAACACCCGTCGTCACCATTGCCGGAAACGGTTTGAGTGAAACCGTGGTCGCTGAGTTAAAACGCGCGCTGGAGGATCACGAGTTGATTAAAGCCAAACTGGCGATTGGCGACAAGGTCGCACGGCGGACAGTCATCAATGAAATCAGCGCCGTCTGCGAAGCTCAGGTCGTGCAAACCATCGGCCACGTGGCTTTGCTGTTCAAAAAGTCAGTTCATCCAGATCCGAAACTGTCCAACCTGCTGCGTTGACTCGGCCTGCTGCCTGATCTCGGAAGAGGGATCGAAAAGCCAGCGATGAGGCTGGCATTTTTGCCGTTCTGTTTACCGCTACGCCGACTTATTTGCCCACCCTGGAAGAAGGGAAATTGGCCTGCCGTTTTTCCTTGACCGCGGCCACGCCCTCGACGGCATCCTCGCCCAGGAAGCAGAGCATTTCCATACGCAGGGAATTTTCAAAAATAGGCGCCGCCATTTGCATCCAGCCGTTAAGGGTGGACTTGGTGCCACGAATGGCTGGCTGACTGCCAGCCGCCAGACTGTCGGCAATGGCCATGGCTCTGGGTAGAACGTCGTCCTGGGGTACCGCCATACTCACCAGACCGATTCGATCCGCCTCCTTGCCGTCGATAAACTCCGCGGTCATCAGATAGTACTTGGCCTTGGCCATACCGCACAGGATCGGCCAGATGATGGCCGCGTGGTCGCCGGCGCCGACCCCGAGCTTGACGTGACCATCGGTAAACTTCGCGGTTTCCGACATGACGCTGATATCGGCCATCAACGCAACGGCCAGACCGGCACCTACGGCGACGCCATTGATAGCCGAAACCACCGGCTTTTCCAGCGCCAGCATGTTAAATACGATATCAGCGGCCTCTTTCTGGATCTGGCGAATACCCGGGGGCTTGCCAACCACACCTTCGATCCAGCCCAGATCGCCGCCGGCGGAAAACGCCTTGCCGGCGCCGGTCACTACCACCACATTGGTGTCATCGTCTTTGGCGACCGTATCCCAAACCTGGGTCAGCTCCCAGTGCAAACGGCCGTTGGTGGCGTTCATCACTTCCGGGCGATTGATGGTAATCAGCAGAACGCCGTTGTCCTTATGCTCGAATAACAGATGTTGGTAGTCGGAATAATTCATGGTCTTGGCTCTCCAGCTTGGCTGCTCGTGGGTTCAGGGAATACTTTTCTGGTGTTGACTCAATCGAGGCTCAATACAATCTAGCGGCGCAATTGCTCATCGAGAGTCATACCCTCGTCCAGCTGTACGCCAAACGTGTTGAGCGCCATCGACACCAGGTTGTATTGCCCGGCGGTAAAAACGATGTCCATCAACTGCTCGGTATCGTAATACCGGCTGAGTCCCTCCCAGGTGGCGTCGGATATAAAAGCATCATCGTGTAATTCATCGGTCGCCTTGAGTAAAAGCTTTTCATTCTCGGCCCAGACCGGGGAGTCGGCGCCGATCTTGACCTGCTCGATCTCCTCCGCGCTCATGTCACACTGCAGGCCTATCTGTACGTGCTGGCCCCACTCATAGCCGGATTTGCACAGCCAACCCATGCGCAGAATCACGATCTCCCGATCACGCAGACTAAT
>JBECKV010000178.1:0-11018 GCA_040235495.1 Porticoccaceae bacterium | reverse complement strand
AGGCCGATCAGGGCGCGGCTGAAATCAAAACCCTGCATGACCTGAATAAAGCCCATGCCTTCATCGCCCACCCGGTATCTTGCGTCAATCTTCACGCCATCAAAATAGAGTGAACCGCGGCCGACGGCTTTTTCTCCCAGGTCGTTGAAGCGACCACGGGTAATGCCGGGGCTGTTGAGATCGACGACAAAGGCGGAAATACCGCGGGCCCGGTCCTCGCGGCGGCCAGTGCGGGCAAAGATCAGGCAGATGTCGGCCTGCTCGGCCATGGAAATCGAGGTTTTCTCACCATTGAGAACATAGTTGTCGCCATCGCGGCTGGCGTTCAAGACAAGATTGGCGGCGTCGGAGCCGCCCCGGGGCTCGGTGAGGCCGATGCAGGCTATCGTGTCGCCGGCGCACATGGCTGGAAGAATTTCCCCGATGACGTCGGGATGACCGTGGCGAACGATGCAACTGGCAATCAGCGAGTGGTTGATGGGCACATAGGCCACATTCATGTCGCCTTCGGCAATGATTTCGGTGATCAGCCCCGAGGTCAGTACGTCGAGGCCGCTGCCACCCCAGGCCTCATCCAGCTCAGGGGCAAGGAAGCCGAGTCCCCCCATTTCCTGAACCAGGGTCCTGTCGAAATAGCCGTCTGCCTCTCTCTGTTGGTAGAAAGGGGCCAGTTTTTCCCGGGAAAATTTTCTGACGCTGTCGAGCAGTGTTTCCTGAAACTCAGAGAGGCCAAAATCCATGGAAATATCCGATTGAGGTTTTTCGGGCGACGCGGGAGTGGGCCGGCATGATAGGTAGAGCCTCGCGCGCCTGTCAATTGCGAGCAGGTTTATGTACTGGTATGTCGTAATTTGCCGTATAGTGGCCTGACAACAACCATATTCGGATCACCAAGGGAGTACCCATGGCTGAAATCAAACCTATTGAAGACGATGTCGATCGCGACCACCAGCAAGCCGAGTTGGCCCACCGGTTCTTCTTTCGACTTTATCAAACCATAAACCTGGCATTGCGGGCGGCCAGCAGGGTCCTCTCGGATGTCGGTATGAGTCCTCAGCAGTGGTCCATACTCGATTCCCTGACCCGCCCTGGCCTGGAGAACGGGATGACGGTTAATGGCCTGGTTGATTATTTGATGGTCAGCCGGCAGAGCCTTAACGGCGTGCTCAAACGCATGGAAGAACAGGGCTATATCGAGCGCGTGGTCAATCCAAAGGATCTCCGCTCGCGTATGGTCAGACTCACCGATAAGGGCAGGGGGGTGTGGCGACAGGCTTTTATGAACACCCGCAAGTTGTATACCGAGAGCCTTAAACATATGAGTGATGACGATAAGCGGGCCGCTATCGTCACGTTTGAACGCATCCAGAAAAACGTCAAGAATCTGTAGCTTGACCTGAGCCGGTGAGCGGCAGGGTAGGGGCCGGTAACCGCGAATACCGCTCTTGACGTCGATTTCGAACCTCGACGGCCACCGGGCGGGTCTTTGTTAAGCCCGGATGTCGAAGGCGGGAATCCGGGGGTGGTAGCCAGGAGTGGGCGCAATAAGCACCCGCGAGCATATTTTTCCCGTTGAGCATTATTGATTCACCTTCAACCATTGATGCCCCTTCGACCGGTGTCCGAATTATGACCCTCGATCAAGTCCAGCTAGCCACTGACCAGCAATGGATGGCGCGGGCACTGGAGCTGGCGGCACGCGCCGAGTCGGAAGGTGAGGTACCGGTTGGCGCAATCCTGGTGCGCGACGGCCAGGTCATTGGGCAGGGCTGGAACGCACCGATATCAGGCTCCGATCCAACGGCCCATGCCGAGATTTGCGCCCTGCGCATGGCCGCGCGCCAGGCGGGAAACTACCGTCTTCCCGGTGCCACCCTGTATGTGACCCTGGAACCCTGCGCCATGTGCACCGGCGCCATGATTCACGCGCGCATCGCACGCCTGGTCTTCGGCGCCACGGAGCCGCGCGCGGGAGCAGTCGTCAGCCACTTGTCCCTGCTCGAAGAGGAGCATTTCAATCATCGGGTGGAATGGACCGGTGCGGTGCTGGCCGAGCGGTGTGCGACGATGCTGCAAGCGTTCTTTCGCGCCCGTCGAAATAATTGAAGTCACTGATCTTGTCAGGCAAGCGCCGTGCTACAGCGGTAGCGCCTGGATGGAGTTGAGTGGTTTCGCCACCGGCTCGACATGGTTCGATAGTCGTGCATAGCCGGATCGCTGAATATCGTGCCATTCAAGAATACTTTTGTAATGACGGATGTTATCCACGTACTGGACCGGTTCGTTGCCGCGAGCGTAGCCGTGTTTGACGGTTGAGTGGTATTTTTTCTGTTGTAGCAGTTTCAGGTTGTCGCGCACGTCGCGCCAGTGATTGGGATTGCCCTGGTGACGTTGAGTCAGAATCCGCGCGTCTTCCAGGTGACCGAGGCCGACGTTATAGGCCGCCAGTGCCATCCAGGTGCGATCCGGCTCCTTGATACCCTCGGGTAAACGCCGGTGAATATCGACGAAATAACGGGTTCCGCCAAAGATGCTTTGCTCGGGGTCAAGGCGGTTTTCGACGCCCAGTTCCCGGGCGGTATCCTGGGTCAGCATCATCATGCCCCGGACCCCGGTTGGCGATTTGGCGTTGGGGTTCCAATGGGATTCCTGATAGGCCATTGACGCCAATAGGCGCCAGTCCAGGTCGTGTTCCTGGGCGGCTTGCTCGAACATCGGCCTGAATGCCGCCAGCCGCCCGCCGATACGACTCATAAAGAGCTGCGAGCCGGCGATGGAAAAGCCCTCCGCTCGGCCGTGGATACGCGCTTGGAGTCTCTCCAGCTTGCCGCTGTCGCGGTAATTTTCCAGAAACTGGTTTGCCTCCCGGAGCAGACTCTGATCCTCGTGACGGGGAAAAACCCAGGCTATCGGCTGCTCCCCGGTCAGGTAGAAAGCGGTTCGGACATTTGGGTAGACGCTTCGATTGAGCTTAAACGCGTCAGAGTCAACGACCGCGTAGTCGGCTTCACCTTCATGAACCATCTGCATCAGATCCAGCATCTGGGTGTCACGGAGGGCCTGCCAGCGCAAGTCCGGATATTGCTTCGCTAGCGCCTCGAGGTGTTCGGTATGGGAGCTGTTGGCGACCACCACCAGACGCCCGCCAATGAGATCCCGGACCGCGGTGGGACGCGGTTGTCCCATGCGGTACACGAGGGTCTGTCTGGATGTGGTGTAGGGGATGGAGAAACGTAAGCGATTTTCGCGCAGCGCGGTCACGGTCAGTCCGGCGCCCGCGAAATGTCCGCGAGGACCGCCCACGGCATGAAACAGCGAATCCAGATTTTCTATCAAATGGACTTCGAGTCTTACACCCAGGTGGGCGGCAAAAGCGCTGGCCAGCAGGTATTCCAGGCCGTCAGGGCCCTTGGCATTTTCAAAATAGGTCGTCGGGCCGATGAAGGTGATCATCCGCAGGACACCCTTCTGCTTGACTTGTTCGAGCACCGACTGCGGCCGGCTGGCATTAAGGTTCAGGGCGAGCGCGCATAGCAGGGCCAGCAACGCCACGCGCTGCGTCAGTTTTCCCGTTGCCAGCAGTTTCCGCCTCAAGTCGCTATACCTGACGATTCATGGTTTCGAAGACGATTTGGGGAGGTATTTTACCTGCTTATGACCATTGACATAATTGACATAGTGGTAAGTGGTCAAGGCCCGGGAGTAGACGGGTTCCCACTATCGGTAATCGAGCAGGCCCTATACCATCGAGCCAGATCAAGTACAATGCTGACGCGGCGCGAACCGCACAATCTCGAACCCCCGACCCCACCCGCTAGGGAATTGCTGATGCTGATCCTGCGAGGCGCTCCGGCCTTAGCCGCTTTTCGTAAGTCTAGAATACACGCCACGTTGCGGGCAAAAGTCCCCAGGATTGACGACGTTTACGCAGAATACGTCCATTTTGTTGATTTAAGCGCGGAATTGTCCGAAACCGGCCGCCAGACGCTTGAGGCATTGCTTCGCTATGGACCCAGCGTCGCGCCCGGAGAGATCAAGGGGCGGCCATTGCTGGTTACGCCACGCCCGGGCACTATCTCGCCCTGGTCCAGTAAAGCCACTGAAATAGCCAGGAACGTGGGCCTTGCCGGTATTCGGCGCATCGAACGCGGCGTCGCCTATTATCTGCAAAGCGGCGTCGAACTCAGTGAAAGCGAACGCGTCCTGGCGGCGGCCTGTCTCCACGACCGCATGGTGGAGGCGGTGCTGGACGATGCTCAACAGGCAGAGTGTCTGTTCGCCAGCATCGAGCCCAGACCCTTGACTTCCGTGGATGTGTCAGCCGGCGGGCGCGCGGCACTTGCGCGGGCCAACGCCGAGTTGGGCCTGGCCCTGGCCGAGGACGAAATCGATTACCTGCTCGAAAGTTTTACCTCTCTGCAACGCAATCCCACCGACGTCGAATTGATGATGTTTGCCCAGGCAAACTCGGAGCATTGCCGGCACAAGATTTTCAACGCCAGCTGGACCATCGACGGACACCAACAGCCCCACTCCCTGTTCGCAATGATCAAGAATACCAAAGCCGCGAATGGCGACGGTATTCTCTCGGCCTATGCCGATAATGCAGCGGTAATCGAAGGCCACACCGGGGGGCGCTTTTTCCCCTCTCCTGGCCAGGGTGTCTACGGTTACACCGAGGAGCCAGTCCATCTGTTGATGAAGGTGGAAACCCATAATCACCCAACAGCCATAGCGCCCTTTCCGGGGGCTGGTACCGGGTCGGGGGGGGAGATCCGCGACGAAGGCGCGGTGGGACGAGGGGCCAAACCGAAAGCCGGTTTGACCGGCTTCAGTGTCAGCCACTTGCGTATTCCCGATTACATCCAGCCCTGGGAGGATGACTACGGCAAACCGGATAGGATTGTCTCGGCCCTGGACATCATGCTGCAGGGTCCCATCGGCGGCGCGGCCTTTAACAATGAATATGGCCGGCCCAATCTGTGCGGTTATTTCCGCGGTTTCGAATTGGAATATTGCGGCCAGCGACGCGGTTATCACAAACCCATCATGATCGCCGGGGGCTATGGCAATATTCGCGTCGAACATGTGGAAAAGCCGGAAATTTCGCCTGGCCATCGACTGGTGGTACTGGGCGGTCCGGCCATGCTGATTGGTCTGGGTGGGGGTGCGGCCTCGTCGATGGCTTCCGGCGCCAGCAGCGAAGACCTGGATTTTGCCTCCGTGCAGAGGCAGAACCCGGAAATCGAGCGCCGCTGTCAGGAAGTCATCGATGCCTGCTGGCAACTGGGCCCCGATAACCCCATAGCTTTTATTCATGATGTTGGCGCCGGCGGCCTGTCCAATGCTTTTCCCGAACTGGTAAAGGATGGCGGTTGCGGCGGCACTTTTGAGCTACGCAAAGTGCCCAATGCCGAGCCGGGCATGACGCCCCTGGAAATCTGGTGCAACGAGGCCCAGGAGCGTTACGTGCTGGCTATCGCACCGCAAAACCTGGCCCGCTTCGAGGCGATCTGTGGTCGCGAGCGCTGTCCCTACGCCGTGGTGGGCGAGGCGACCGAAGATAAGCGCATCATTCTGAGTGATGACAAGTTTGGTAACCGTCCCATCGATCTGCCCATGTCCGTGCTCTTTGGCAAGCCACCCAAAATGCACCGTGATGTCACTGGCGCGCCAGGCCAGGCAGACGAATTTTCCCTGGCCGATGTCTGCCTGGAAGAAGCCGCTGAGCGGGTGCTGCGCCACCCCACCGTCGCCAGCAAGAGTTTTCTGATCACCATCGGCGATCGTTCCGTTACCGGGATGGTGGTCAGGGATCAGATGGTCGGCCCCTGGCAGGTGCCGGTGGCTGACTACGGCATGACCACGAGCACCTACGACAGTTACACCGGTGAGGTCATGGCTATGGGCGAACGCACGCCACTGGCCCTGGTGGATGGCCCGGCATCCGGACGTATGGCCGTCGGCGAGGCGATTACCAATATCGTCGCCGCCGGAGTTGGCCAGCTTGGCGATATCAAACTGTCGGCCAACTGGATGTGCGCGGCGGGTCATGCCGGCGAAGATGAAAAACTCTACCGCACCGTCGAGGCCGTGGGTATGGCGTTGTGTCCCGAACTGGGCATCGCCATTCCGGTCGGCAAGGATTCCATGTCCATGCGTACTCAGTGGCGGCAGGGCGATCAGGAGAGGGCAGTCACCGCGCCCCTGTCACTGGTGATTTCCGCTTTCGCGCCCGTGGCGGACGTGCGCCGGGCGGTGACCCCCGAGCTCAGGAGTGATAGCGACCTGATTGACAACAGTCAGTTGTTATTGGTTGACCTGGGCAGTGGCAAGGACCGTCTGGGAGGTTCGGTGCTGGCGCAGACCCAAGGGCAATTTGGGGGAGTGGTGCCGGATCTCGATGAGCCACGCCTGTTAAAAGGCTTCTTTGACGCTGTGAAAGACTGCATCGTCAAGGGCTGGCTGCTGGCCTATCACGATCGCTCCGACGGCGGTCTGTTCACTACCTTGGTGGAAATGAGCTTCGCCGGACGTGTGGGGCTTGATGTTGCCCTGCCCAAAGGGTGCGATGATAATGCCGCGCTCGTCGCCCGTTTGTTCAGCGAGGAACTGGGCGCGGTGCTGCAAGTGGCGGATGAGCATGTGGAATCAGCACTGGCGCTATTCGCGGATCATGGGCTCGACACGTGCGTTACCGCTATCGGCAGGCTCAACCGTCGGGATGCCGTGCGGATTAGCTGTACCAGGGGAAAGGTCTTCGAGCAGTCCCGTGCCCGCTTGCAGCAAATCTGGAGCGAGACCAGTTACCGCATGCAGGCGCTGCGCGATAATCCCGATTGTGCCGCTCAGGAGTTTGCGCGCATTACCCAGGATGATCCCGGTCTCAATGCCAACCTGACGTTTGACATCAACGAGGATATTGCCGCGCCTTTTATCAACACCGGCATGCGACCGCGTCTGGCGGTGCTCAGGGAGCAGGGCGTCAATGGCCAGATGGAAATGGCCGCGGCCTTCGACCATGCCGGGTTTGCCGCCGTCGATGTGCACATGAGTGACCTGGCTGAAGGGCGGATGGACCTGTCCGGATTCCAGGGGCTGGTGGCTTGCGGCGGCTTTTCCTATGGCGACGTACTGGGCGCTGGAGAAGGCTGGGCCAAGACGATTCTCTATAACCCCGAACTCAAGGAGATGTTCAGTGCCTATTTTGAGCGCCCGAATACTTTTACCCTTGGGGTGTGCAATGGCTGCCAGATGTTGTCGAATTTGAAGACCCTGATTCCAGGCGCCGAGGCCTGGCCGAGGTTTGTCCGCAATACCTCGGAGCAATTTGAAGCGCGGGTGGCCTTGATTAAAATTGAGTCGTCCCCATCGGTACTGCTGCGGGGCATGACGGGGTCGTTTCTGCCCATTGCCGTTGCCCACGGTGAGGGGCGCGCGGAGTTTCCTTTATCCGGAGACGGGCGGGTTGGTGGTGCTGTTCACGTTGCGCTACGTTATACGGATAATCACCGCCGAGTGACTGAAGCCTATCCGGCCAACCCCAATGGTTCGCCCGAGGGCCTGGCCGGAGTGACCAGCAGCGATGGGCGGGTAACCATTATGATGCCCCACCCCGAGCGGGTGTATCGGGCGGTGACCAACTCCTGGTGTCCAGAAGGTTGGCATGAGGACGGTGGCTGGATGCGTTTATTCAGAAATGCAAGGGTGTATTGCCAATGAGTGAATTTATTGTAGAAATAAGCCAGGAAAATGCCCAGCGGGTACTCATTGAAGAGTCGTCCCGGAGACTGGTGGTGATCGACTTCTGGGCCGACTGGTGCGCGCCTTGCAAAGCCCTCATGCCGATACTGGAAAAACTGGCCAACGAGTATCAGGGGCAGTTTATATTGGCTAAAATCAACGCCGATCAGCAGCAGCAGATTGCCGGACAGTTTGGTATTCGCAGTTTGCCGACGGTGATATTCATGAAGGACGGGCAGCCCATCGACGCCTTTCAGGGAGCGCTGCCGGAAACAGAAATTCGGGCCAAACTGGATCAGCATCTGCCGAGCCCCTGGGATGCTTTGCTAGCGAAGGTACAGGGGAAGCTGGCTGCCGGTGAATTTGATAGCGCCCTGGAAGACCTCCGACCGGCCTACGAAGGCTCCGGGCGGCGCTACGATGTCGCGATGTCATTGGCTTATACCCTGATGCAGCTAAATCGCTGTGATGAATCCCAGGCTGTGCTCGATGCCATACCCCTGGCCGAGCGCTCCGCCGAGTATGAGCAGTTGCTGGCTCAACTGGATCTCAAGCGAGAGGCCAGCAAAACGCCGGAAATCGAAGCGTTGGAGGCTCAGCTGAACCAGGATCCGGACAACCTTGAACTGGCCTTTGAGCTGGCGGTTAAGTTCAGTCAGAGCAATCACTTCAAGGAGTCCCTGGTATTGTTGTTCGACATCCTCAAACAGGATCGGGAGTTCCGTGATGGCGGCGCGCGCAAGACTTTTCTTGAAGTGCTGGCGGCGTTGGGTAAGGGACACCCAATGGCGGTTGAATACCAGCGTAAATTTTTTAATTTGCTTTACTAGACCTTGTATAAACTCTGCTTTTACGTCCCGGCAAGTCACCTGGAGTCTGTCAAGCGGGCTCTGTTCGCGGCTGGCGCCGGGCGGCAGGGAGCTTACGATCAATGCTGCTGGCAGATCCTGGGCGAAGGTCAGTTTCGGCCGCTTGCCGGCAGCAAGCCCTATCTCGGAGAAACCCAGCGCTTGAGCCGGGTCCGGGAATATAAAGTGGAAATGCTGTGCGAGGAAAAAATAATAGCAAACGTCCTTGCGGCGCTCGGAAAAAGCCACCCCTATGAAGAGCCGGCCTACGACGTTATAAGGCTCGAAACGCTGTAAGCGTGCGACGACATAAGGCTATCGACCGGCTTTTTGACCCGGTTATCGTCATCCGTCTGACGTCTGCATTTGTTTGATGTAGAACAAAAATTATTAAATGGAATTGGAAATTCCCGGTTCCACCCCCATTAAATGACGCATCGTATGTCCAATCAAGTGAGGCCTCGATGCGACAGGAACGTCTAACCAACCAACTACAGAACAATCTGGCCGATGCCCAGTCTTTGGCCGTGGGTCGTGATCATACGGCGATTGAACCCGTGCATCTGATGGCGGCCATGCTGCAACAACAGGGTGGCAGTGCGCGTCCCATGTTGCAACAGGCCGGTTTTGATCTTGCCGCCCTGCAAAAAAGCCTGGAGCAAAAACTCGATACGCTGGCGACGCTCAAAACCGCGACCGGAGATATCAATATTTCCCCGGCCCTGGGTCGTTTATTGAATTTGGCGGATAAAAAAGCCCAGCAACAGGGTGATCGCTTCATTGCCACTGAAACCGTGCTGTTGGCGGCTTTCGACAACAATGATGACCTGGCTGCAATCCTTAACAAAGCGGGTAACAAGCGGGCGCTTGAACAGGTGGTGGCCCAGGTGCGCGGTAGCGAGTCGGTGGACAATCCGGACGCCGAGGGAAACCGTCAGGCCCTGGATAAATACACCATTGATCTGACCGAGCGGGCCGAGCAGGGCAAGCTGGATCCGGTCATCGGTCGCGATGATGAAATCCGTCGCACCGTGCAGGTGCTGCAACGCCGCACCAAAAATAATCCGGTATTGATCGGCGAGCCCGGTGTCGGTAAAACCGCCATTGTCGAGGGCCTGGCACAGCGTATTATTAACGGCGAAGTGCCGGAAAGCCTCAAGGATAAACGCGTTCTGTCCCTGGATATGGGCGCTTTGCTGGCCGGGGCGAAATTTCGCGGTGAATTCGAGGAACGTCTGAAAGCGGTGCTCAATGAGCTGGCCAAGCACGAAGGCCGGATCATACTTTTTATCGATGAACTCCACACCATGGTGGGCGCCGGCAAGGCCGAAGGGGCCATGGATGCCGGCAATATGCTCAAGCCCGCTCTCGCGCGTGGCGAGTTGCATTGCGTGGGGGCGACGACCCTGGATGAGTACCGCCAGTACATTGAAAAGGATGCGGCACTGGAGCGGCGATTCCAGAAGGTGCTCGTGGACGAACCGAACGAAGAAGACACCATCGCCATTTTGCGCGGCCTCAAGGAGCGCTACGAAGTTCACCACGGCGTCAATATTACCGATTCGGCCATTATTGCCGCGACCAAACTATCCCAGCGCTACATCACCGATCGTCAGTTGCCAGATAAGGCCATCGACCTGATCGATGAGTCCGCCAGTCGCATTCGCATGGAAATCGATTCCAAGCCCGAGGCCATGGACAAGCTGGAGCGTCGTTTGATCCAGTTGAAAATCGAGCGGGAAGCGGTAAAAAAAGACAAGGATGCCGATGAGGCGTCGCGTAAACGCCTGGAGAAACTGGAGCAGGATATCGGTCAGGTGGAACGCCAGTACGCGGATCTTGAAGAGGTCTGGAAAGCCGAGAAAATGGCTTTGAAGGGCTCGGCCCAGCTCAAAAGCGATCTGGAACAGGCGCGCCTCGATCTGGAGGCGGCCCGGCGCGCTGGTGATCTCGAGCGGATGTCTGAATTGCAATACGGCGTCATTCCCGGCCTGGAAGGTCAACTGGCCGCGACCAGCGAGGCGGAGAGCGGCGCCGAAACCCGAGGCAAACAGCTGCTGCGCAACAAGGTCACCGAGGAGGAAATCGCCGAGGTGGTGTCCAAATGGACGGGCATTCCGGTGTCGAAAATGCTGGAAGGCGAACGCGACAAACTGTTGCGCATGGAAGACGCCTTGCACGAACGGGTGATCGGTCAGGACGAAGCCGTGGTAGCGGTGGCCAATGCCGTGCGCCGCTCTCGTGCCGGGCTTGCCGATCCGGATAAACCCAACGGCTCCTTTTTGTTTCTCGGACCCACGGGTGTCGGTAAAACCGAGTTGTGCAAGTCCCTGGCCCACTTTCTGTTCGATAGCGCCGATGCCATGGTGCGTATCGATATGTCCGAATTCATGGAGAAACATTCCGTGGCGCGTCTGGTCGGCGCAC
>JBECKV010000129.1:0-14385 GCA_040235495.1 Porticoccaceae bacterium | reverse complement strand
ACCGGCAAGGGCTATTCCGTGGTCAAGGACGAGGCGCTCAAGGCGCTGCCGGAAGCGAAAGCCGGCGCGGTATTCAATGCCGAGGAGCAGGCCAGGTATCGAAAATTCAAGGAGTCTCGCGTCGGCGTGGCGGAGTATGTCGGCCTCGAGGGCCAGTTCGCCAAGTATCTGGACGATGTCCATTCCCAGCCGCCGATTGCGCGGGAATCGCTGCACGATGAGTGCGAGGTGCTGGTGATCGGCGCGGGCTTTGCCGGGCTGATGCTGTGGTACAAGCTGAGCCAGGCGGGTTTCAAGGATGTGCGTTTCTGCGAGAAAGGCGGCGATGTGGGCGGCACCTGGTACTGGAACCGCTACCCCGGCATCGCCTGCGATGTCGAGGCCTACAGCTATCTGCCCCTGCTGGAGGAAACCGGCTACATCCCGACCATGAAATTCGCCAGTGGCTTCGAGATCATGGAGCACTGCCAGAATATCGCCACCAAGTTCGGCTTTTACGACAAGTGCCTGTTCCATACCACGGTCGAGGATACCGAGTGGGATGAGTCCAGCGGCCGCTGGATCGTCAACACCGACCGGGGCGACCGGATGAAGGCCCGCTACCTGGTGGTGGCCAACGGTATTCTCACCACGCCCAAGCTGGCCAAGATCAAGGGCATGGAAACCTACAAGGGCGAAGCCTTCCACACTTCGCGCTGGGACTACAACGTCGATCTGACCGGCAAGCGCGTCGGTATTATCGGCACTGGCGCCACGGCAGTGCAGATCATTCCTGAAATCGCCAAGATCGTGAAGGAGCTTTATGTGTTCCAGCGCACGCCGTCTTCGGTGGACGTGCGCGACCAGCGGGAAACGACTGAGGAAGAATACGCTATCTGGCCGAATGAGGAAGACTGGGCGAAAAAACGCCGCGCGCGGTTTGCCAGGATCTCCTCCGGCCGGACCGCCCTGTCGGCCAATGACGACTACCTGTCCGGCAAGGTCGACAGCTTCAAGGAAAAGAAAACCCACGACAAACCGCTGTCGCCGGAAGAGCGCATGCAGAAAATGCTGGATACCAACTTCCGCATCATGGAGCAGATTCGGGAGCGGGTTGACGCCATCGTCGAGGACCCGAAAACCGCGGAGGCCCTGAAACCCTACTATGCCTACGGCTGCAAGCGGCCCACCTTCCACGATGAATATCTGCCCACTTTCAACAAGCCCCACGTGCACCTGGTGGATACCGCGCCCCGCGGTGTGCAGGAAATCAACGAGCGCGGCGTGGTGCACGACGGCGTCGAGTATCCGGTGGATGTGCTGATTTATGCCACCGGCTTCCAGTGGATGGCGACGGCAACCTTCGACATGATCAGAGGCCGAGATGGCCGCACGCTGAAGCAGACCTGGGCCGAGGACGGCACCAAAACCTGGCTCGGCCTGCAAACCAGAGGCTTCCCCAATATGTTCGTGGTCACCGGCCCGCAGGGCGGTGGCGGCAGCTTTAACTTCACCGATACCATTGAGGACCATGGCGAATACATCAAATGGATGCTGCAAACCATGGCCGAGAAAGGCGCCAAGGTGGTGGATATCAAGGAAGAGTCGCAGGCCCAGTACGCCAGGCACTGCGCCGAGGCCGATACCGCCACGGCGGCCTTGCGGGATTGTATTTCCTACTATGATCACGAGGGTACTGCGGCGCCGGGTTCACTGGTGTACTACGGTGGCCGGCAGTGGCACAAGCTGCGCACCCAGGGCCAGGAAACCCTGGAGCCCTATATCTTTGATAATGCGGCGGAATAAGTGTTGCCCGTTTGAGTTATCAGACAAGCGCAGCGAACCGGGGCCAGTGGCCCCGGTTTTCGTTTGGGCTGTTGCCGCGCAGCTTGGTCAATCAGGGTCTCCTGTCAGGAGGTCTGGCCTCGTCGCGGCGCTTTGATCAGTTTGTAAACCAGGGAGGCGTTGCGGTCCTCGTCGCTGAGGGTATTGCTGACCCGTTCCAGATCCTGCCGGTAATACCTGGCCGCGAGCACATAATGGACCGCGCTCCAGAGGTAGCCGCTAAAGGCGATCATCATGGCGTAGCGCAGGGACTGGGCGCCAAACAGGGGTTTCAGCAGGTCGCTGGTCATGCCCAGGAGAGTCGGCCCCAGACCCAGGCCGATTAAATTCAAAATAAAAAACAAAATGGCCGAGGTTAGCGCTCGCATGGCTGGGCTGACGATGCCATGTGCCGCGGCCAGCACCGGCCCCAGGTACATGGTGCCGAGCATGAGTGGCAGAGCGTAGAGCAGCAGCGACAGGTGCAGGTGGTCGACGGCAAAGGCGGCAAAGGCAAAGGGTATGGCGATCAGGGTGGATGCGGCGGGGACCCAAAGATGCCAGCGTTTGTCTCGCTCCCCCAGGCGGTCGGCCAGATGCCCGCCGGCGTAATTGCCGATGACGCCGGCGACGCCGATGATGATGCCGATCGGCAGGGTGATCTGGCTGAGATTATCGTGGGGAATCTGGTAGCCGCGGACGTAGAAAGAGACTAAAAAAGCGCCGATGCCGTAGCCGGTGAAGGCATGCAGGGCCGAACCCATGGACAAATGCAGAAAGGACTTGCGACTGGCCAGGTAGTGGAGCACATCCAGGAAGGGCGGTGGTTTGCTGGCGCCGCCGCCGTCATGGGCGCCGCGTACGGGTTCGATAAAGGTGAAGCGGACGACGAAGGCGATCAGCACGCCCGGTACGCCGAGCACGATAAACACGGTGCGCCAGCCAAAGTTGTCGCTGACCCAGCCGCCAAACACGTAGGCCAGAAAAATTCCGAAGGTAATGCCCATGGAATAGATGGCCAGGGCGCGGGCGCGCTGACTGGGATGAAACAGATCGGAAATCATCGAGTGCGACGGCGGACTGCCGCCGGATTCGCCAACGCCGACCCCGATTCTTACCAGCAGCAATTGCAGATAGTTCTGCACGAAGCCCGTCAGGGAGGTCATCAGGCTCCAGGTGCCGACCGCCAGGGCGACGATGTTGCGGCGATTGCCGACGTCGGCCCAGCGGGCGATGGGTATGCCGACGGTGACGTAAAACAAGGCGAAAGTGATGCCCTGTAACAGCCCCAGCTGGGTATCGCTGAGGTTGAACTCGGCGCGGATCGGTTCCTGCAATACCGAGAGAATCTGCCGGTCGACAAAATTCATCGTGTAGACGAAGGTCAACATGCCCAGCATGTAGTATTTGTGGGCTGTTGACGGCCCGCCCGCCGAAGCAGCTCCTGCCGGTGGGATATTGGTGGATTGCGGAGTACGCAAAATCCTGTGCCTCTGGTTAAATTCTGAGCCTCTGGTTATTGTTGTTTTCAGTAGCGGCCTGAAAGACCAGCGCCCACCGCTGCTGGTCGATACCGGAGGTGTGGCGGTTCGTGTGGCGGTTTCGTGTGCCGGTTTAGGGTTGCGTTTCAGCTGCCTTGAGTGGCCTCCCGGCTATCCTGTGTGAGTTTATCCTGAGTGCGCAGCTCAAAGTCGCTGGCAGCGTGGCGTTCGTGCAGTTGGCCCTCGGGCGGCCCCCAGGTTTTGTTGACCATCTCCCCGCGCTTGACCGTGGGCCGGGCCTGAATCTCCTTTGCCCAGCGGTTGACGTGCGCGTAGGAGGCGGTGTCGAGAAATTCCGCCGCCTGGTAGAGGTTGTACAGCACCAGGCCGCCGTACCAGGGCCAGATCATCATATCGGCGATGGTGTAGTCGCCACCGCACATGAACTGTTTGTCCGCCAGGTGCTGGTCGAGCACGTCGAGCTGGCGCTTGACCTCCATGGTGTAGCGATTGATGGCGTACTCGTAATTTTCCGGGGCGTAGGCGTAAAAATGCCCGAAGCCGCCGCCCAGGTAGGGGGTGGCGCCCATCTGCCAGAACACCCAGGACAAACATTCGGCGCGCGCGGCAGGGTCGTTGGGAATAAAGGCGCCGAATTTATCGGCCAGGTGCAGGACGATGGCGCCGGATTCAAAAATACGTATCGGTCGTTGCCCACCGCGGTCGACCATGGCGGGAATTTTCGAGTTGGGGTTGATGGCGACAAAGCCACTGCCGAATTGCTCGCCGTCGATGCTGATCAGGTGGGCGTCGTACTCGGCGCCGCCATGACCCGCCGCCAACAGTTCTTCCAGCATGATCGTGACCTTGACGCCGTTGGGGGTGGCCAGGGAGTAGAGCTGCAGGGGGTGTTTGCCAACCGGTAGTTCCTTGTCGTGGGTGGCCCCGGCGATGGGCCGGTTGATATTGGCGAAGCGACCGCCGCTGGCACGCTCCCAGGTCCAGACTTTGGGTGGGGTATAGCTTGATTCGTCATTCATGCTCGTTGCTCTTGGGTTATCCCGGCTTTCCGCTTGGCCTCGCCAGGGCTTGCCGGTGTGCGCAAAAGCAAACCGGGTGCCCCGCCGACGACAGCTCCTCGCGCCGAAGCCGGGGCGAATTACTTTCGCGTCACCCGTACCGGCATTTGCGAGTAGCCGCGCACAAAATTGGAGGGCGTACGCAGGGGTTCGCCCACCACCTCGACTTTATCAAAACGCTTGAGAATTTCTTCCCATATCACGCGCAGTTGCATTTCCGCCAGGCGGTTGCCCATGCAGCGGTGGATGCCGAAACCAAAGGCCAGATGATGGCGCGGCCGCTCCCGGTCGATAATAAAGTCATAGGGCTTGTCGATGGCGCTGTCGTCGCGGTTACCGGAAACATACCACATCACCACCTTGTCGCCCTGCTTGAAATTCTTGCCCCGAAAGCTGAAATCGCGGGTGACGGTGCGGCGCATGTGCACCACCGGCGTCTGGTAGCGGATGATCTCGGACACCATACTGGTGACGAGCTCCGGGTTGGCTTGCAGTTTTTCCCTTTCCCCGGGGTTTTGGTGCAGAAATAAAACGCTGCCGGAAATGGAGTTCCGGGTGGTGTCGTTGCCGCCGATAATCAGTAGCAGCAGGTTGCCGAGAAATTCGCCGGGGCGTTCAAACGCCATGTTCCTGGTGGCTTCGCCGTGGGCCATCATGGAGATCAGATCAAAGCGCGGCTCGGCGGCGGCCCGCTCCTGCCACATGCGCATAAAGGTCGGCGCGCACTCCTGGGTGAGGATGCGATTGCGCTCCTCGCGGCTCGGAATATTGCCGTTGGCATCGGGCATGGACATGGCGACGTCCGACCAGTAGGTGAGCTTGCGCCGCTCTTCGAGGGGAAAATCAAACAGCGTCGCCAGCATCTGGCCGGTCAGCTCGATGGAGACCTTGTCCACCCAGTTGAAGGTTTCGCCCACGGGCAGGCCATCGAGGATAACGCCGGCCCGTTCGCGAATCAGCCCTTCCATGTTGGCCAGGTTGCGCGGCGCCACGGCGCTCTGAACGGTGCCGCGCTGGCGGCTGTGTTCGGGCTCGTCCATGGCGATAAACATCGACACGTTCAACTCTTCATCCGGCTCCTCGATGCTGATGGAGCCCTGGGAGGAAAATACCTCCGGGTTGCCCTCCACCTCCATGATGTCGTCGAAGCGGGTGATCGACCAGTAGGGGCCGAACTCCGAATCCCGGCAGTAGTGAACCGGGTCTTCCTTTCTCAGACGGTCAAAAAAGCCCCATACGGTATCACTGCGATACAGCTGACGCTGGGATACGTCGTAGTCTTCCAGGGGAATGGCGTAGGGATCCTTGCCGAACATGGTGTTGCGGGCTTGCGCTGCTTCGCTCATGTGCTCGTTCCTCGATGGTTCTCTTTTATTAAGTGTTATGTTTTTTTAGTACTGGAACTCAGGTATTGCCACTACCAGACCATCGAGTTCCTCGGTTATTTCTATCTGACAGCCGAGACGGGAGTTTGCTCGCCGATCCGGGTTAAGGTGCAACAGCGATGCTTCGGTGGCGCCCGGCTCCCCCACCAGGGGCAGCCAGGCCTCGTTGACATAAACGTGACAAGTGGCGCAACGACACTGTCCGTAGCAATCGGCGTCGATACCGGAGATGCCCCGGGCTATGGCGGTCTTCATCACCGAGGAACCGATTTTGGCGTCCACGGTCTGTTGCTCGCCATGGTGTTGAACATAGGTGATTTTTGGCATGGTTTCCGCTTTTGCCCTGCAATTTATAGTTATTTGTAGCGGCTGGCCCGAAACGCGCGGCCAAGGTGAATCACTATCGGACGCTGGCATCTTCCGGCATGGGAACGGCAATTTCAAGTGATCGGTCAGGGAGCCATGGCGCGCAAATTGCTTCGTTCAAGCCGCGCTGATGGTGGATGGCTGATGGCTGTTGCCTGATGGATGATTGAAAGAAAACCGCGGGAGGTAGTATGACCGCTCACTATGCCCTGATGGCCGATACCCGCCCGGGCGATAAGCCCTTGCGTGTGTACTCACCCTTCGACGGCGCGCTGTTGGCGGAAGTCGACACTGTGGATGAGCGGGGCGGCAGGCAGGCGCTGGCCTGCGCGCACGAACTCCACGCCGCGCGCAACTTGTGGCTCACCCCATCGGAGCGCCTGGAAATTCTGACCGCCGCGGCGGCGAGGCTGGCCGGGCAAACCGAGCGCCTGGCCGGTATCGCCCTCAAGGAAGGCGGTAAGCCGCTGGTGGATACCCGCATCGAGCTGGCCCGGGCCGTGGATGGCCTACGCCTGTGCGCCCAGTGCATCCGCACCGGTCACGGCGAGGAAATCCCGATGGCGATCAACCCGGCGTCCATGAAGCGGCTGGCGCTCACGCGCCATGAACCGATTGGCGTGGTACTGGCCTACAGTGCTTTTAATCATCCCGTTAATCTGATCGTGCACCAGATTGGCCCGGCCATCGCCGCCGGTTGTCCGGTGGTGGTCAAACCGGCCAGCGAAACGCCCATGTCCTGCTATGAGCTGGTCCGGATCCTGCAAGAGGCCGGTTTGCCGCCCGAGTGGTGCCAGGTGATTTCGACCTCCAGCCACGCGGTGTCCGAGGCCCTGGTGTCCGATCCCCGGGTGGGATTTTTCAGCTTCATTGGCAGTGCCGCGGTCGGTTGGCGCCTGCGCTCGCAACTGGCGCCGGGCGCCCGCTGTGCTCTGGAGCATGGCGGCATCGCCCCGGTGCTGATCGCGGCCGATGCCGATATTGACGCCGCGATTCCCCTGCTGGCCAAAGGTGGCTTTTATCATGCCGGTCAGGTCTGTATTTCGGTGCAACGGGTGTATTGTCCGGCGCCCCTGGCCGAGCAGGTAGCGGTAAAGCTGGCCGCGGCCGGCGCGGCCATGCGGGTGGGCGATCCGGCCCTGGAAAGCACGGATGTCGGCCCGCTGATTCGCCAGCGCGAAGTGGAGCGGGTCGACGCGGCGGTAAAAGCTGCGGTCGCCGCCGGTGCGCGCCTGATGGGTGGTGGTGAGCGGATCGGCGAGTGTTGCTACGCGCCGACGGTGCTGCTGAATCCACCCGCCGATGCCGAGGTGACCCGCGACGAAATTTTTGGGCCGGTGATCAGCGTTTATGCCTGCGCGGACATGGACGAGGCGATCGCCCGCGCCAATGCCACCGATTTCTCCTTTCAGGCGGCGGTATTCACCCGCGCTATCGATACCGCCCTACACGCCTACCGTCAGCTCAATGCCTCGGCGGTCATGGTTAACGATCAGACTGCTTTTCGGGTCGACTGGATGCCTTTTGCCGGCCTGCGCCACTCCGGTCACGGCGTCGGCGGCATCCCTCATACCTATGCGGAAATGCAGATCGAGAAAATGCTGGTGATCAAGTCACCATCCCTCTAGCCCGGAGAAATTCACTATGAAAGTCACCGCCGCCATTCTCGCCATCATGGGTCTGCCCCGACCCTATGCTGAATCGACGCCACTGGTGCTCGGCGAACTGGAGCTGGCGCCACCGGGCCCCGGTGAAGTGCTGGTGCGCATCGCCGCCGCCGGTTTGTGTCATTCCGATCTGTCGGTCATCGAAGGTAACCGGCCCCGGCCGCTGCCGATGGCGCTCGGCCACGAGGCCTCCGGGGTGATAGAGGAAGTGGGGGCGGGCGTCAGTCGTTTTGCCGTCGGCGATCACGTGGTCATGGTGTTCGTGCCCAGTTGCGGGAGCTGCGGCTTTTGCGCCCGCGGTCGTCCGGCCCTGTGCGAGCCGGGCGCCAGCGCCAACGGCGCCGGCACGCTGCTGGGTGGGGCGCGGCGACTGAGTCACGCCGGCCACGAAATCAATCACCACCTGGGAGTTTCCGCCTTTGCCGATTACGCGGTGGTGTCCGAGCACTCGCTGGTAAAAATTCCCGCTGCCTTCGATTTAACCAAAGCCGCGCTGTTTGGTTGCGCGGTGCTGACTGGAGTTGGCGCGGTGGTCAACACCGCTGCCCTGCGGCCCGGGGCCTCGGCTGCCGTGGTGGGCCTCGGCGGTGTCGGCCTCAGTGCCCTGCTGGGCGCGCAACTGGCCGGCGCCCGGCAGATAATCGCCGTCGATTTGGCCGATCAGAAACTGGCCTTTGCTCGCGAGCTGGGCGCGACCCACACGGTCAATGCCGGCGACGCCAACGCCGTGGAACAGATTCGCGACCTCAGTGGGGGAGGTGTGGAGTACGCTTTTGAAATGGCCGGCTCGGTGCCGGCCCTGGAGCTGGCCTATCGTATTACCGCCCGTGGCGGCACCACGGTGACCTCGGGCCTGCCTCATCCGGAGCGCCAGCTTTCGATTCAGGCGCTTTCACTGGTGGCCGAGGAGCGCACCCTCAAGGGCAGCTATATAGGCGCATCGGTGCCCAGTATTGATTTGCCCCGCTACCTGGCCTTGCACGAGCAGGGCAAACTGCCGGTGGATCGGCTGTTGACCCACACCCTGACTCTGGAGGAAGTGAATTCGGGGTTTGACCGCCTGGCCAGCGGCGAGGGTATCCGTCACGTGATTGTGATGTAGCTGTCAATCGACCCGGCGCGAGGGCGGCAGCGTCGATGGCATGATCTCCGGGGCCTCATTTCCGGGGCCTGATCTCCGGGGCCTGATCTCCGGGGAAGGGTCTCTGGGGTCTGATCTCTGGGGAAGGGTCCCGGGCCGCTATTCACCCGGCCGGGACGCTCAGGCCAGGCCTTCGTTCAGCTCACCGAGGCGCTGCGTGAGCAGGGCGTTTTCGCGGTAATCCACCGGCACCACGACCAGGCTCGGCCCGGCACAGGCGAAGGCCGCTTCCAGGGTGTCTTTCAAGGCCTTGCTTTGGCAACACAGAAAGCCCTGCCAGCCAAAGGCGCTGGCCAGCTGTAGCCAGTCCGGGTTGCCGAAACCGAGGTCCGTGTGGCGATGGTATTCGTTATCCTGTTTCCAGGAGATCAGCCCGTAGCCCTTGTCCTCCCAGACCATGACCACGATGTTGCTGTTCAGGCGGCGCGCGGTTTCCATTTCCTGAACGTTCATCAGAAAGCCGCCGTCACCGGCAATGGCCAGTATGCGCCGCTCGGGATGGACCAGGTGCGCGGCGATGGCGCCGGGCAGGGCAAAACCCATGGAGCAGTAGCCATTGGGAATCAGACAGGTATTGGGCTCGTGGCAGTGATAAAGCCGGGCAATCCACATTTTGTGGGCGCCGACGTCGGACAACAGAATGTCGGCGGGCCCCATCACCGCGCGCACGTCGGCAATGATTTTCTGTGGCCGGATACTGCCCGTGGTGTCGTCATCGGCGTAGGCATCCAACTCCCGATCCATGCGCGCGCGCACCCGGGCCTGGGCGCTGAAATCGAAATCAAAGTGCTGGCGCTGGTCGGTCAGCCGATTGAACTCGCCGATGGTGGCGCTCAGGTCGCCCACCAGTTCTATTTCCGGGTGATAGCACTGGTCGATTTCGGCGGGCAGAAAGTCCGCGTGAACGATGCGTTTGTCGCGCCGCGCGTTCCACAGGCTCGGGTGGTACTCGACCATGTCAAAACCCAGGGTGAGCACCAGATCGGCTTCGTCCAGGGCCAGGTTGACGAAGTCCCTGCTGCCCAGACCGACGGTGTAGAGGCAGTAGGGAGCGTCCTTGTCGACACAGCCCTTGGCCATGAAGGTGCTGATGACGCCGATGCCGGTGCGCTGGCAAAAGCGGCGCAATTCGGCGCTGGCCCGCCCACGCACGCAGCCATTGCCGACCAGAATCACCGGGCTCCTGGCTGCCATCAGTGACTCGAAGGCCTGGGTGATAATCGCCGGTATCGGTTCGGAGCGGTAAAAACGCCGCGGTTGCATGGGTGGTTCCGCGGTGTGGTGCTTGGCCAGATCCTCCGGTAATTCGATATGCACCGCGCCGCGTTTTTCCATGCGCGAAATCCGCACCGCCTTGCGCACGATTTCGGGAATGGTGTCGGCATGGCGGATGGAGATGGCCCACTTGGTGACCGGCTTGAACATGCCCACCACATCCATGATCTGGTGAGACTCCTTGTGCAGGCGGCTGGTGGAGCCCTGGCCGGTCAACACCAGCATCGGCGCGCGGTCCATGTTGGCGTTGGCGACCCCGGTAATGAGGTTGGAGGCGCCTGGCCCCAGGGTGCCCAGGCAGGCGGCGGGGTTGCCGGTCAGTCGGCCGTAGACCTCCGCCATGAACGCCGCGCCCTGCTCGTGGCGGGTGAGAATAAAACGGATGGCGGGGCACTCCCCGAGGGAAAAAACAAAGTCGGCGTTTTCTTCACCGGGTACCCCGAATACGTATTCCAGGCCTTCCTTCTCCAGGCAGGCGACCAGAAGATCCGAAGCTTTCATCATGGCGCGCTGAGCTCCTTTTGTTAATAGCCAGCAAGATCCGGCGGATGTATAAATCTAAGCTAGCAAATTCGAAGCCAATATTAGGGCGAGGGGATTAAGATAATGTTACCGGCGCGTCAGCCCGGCAGGGGAGATCAAAATGAGTGCTTCACGAACCCTGCAAGCGAATTGCTCAAGCGTCGGCCGGCGCGATAGCGACGGGCGTGGGTCGTCTTCGAACTGACACGTGGCAGAGTGTCAACGGAGTCCCCGTCACCGCGCCGGGTTAGCGGTCCGCCAGCGCGTTGCGCGTATCCCGGATCCAGGTCATCAGTGCCTCAACCGTATGGAAGTGAGGCAACTGGTCGGCGCGCCGGGTGTCCAGCCGCTCGCCGCCCAGACGACCCGCCCAGCCCTCCGCGCCCAGCAGGGCAATGGGTTTTTTGAACTGCCAGGCCAGAGCCAGTTCCGCCAGGGTGCCGGCGGCGCCGCCGATGGTTACCACCAGGTCCGCCGACAGCGGCACGATGGCGTTTTGCAGGTGTGGCGCGCCCACCGGCACGGCCAGATCCAGATAGGGGTTGGCGTCTTCAAAACCGCCATTGGGCAGAATGCCGACGATATAGGCGCTGTGGTAGCCCTCGCGGCGATGGTCATGGATGGCCCGGCAGAGGCTGAGCATGACCCCGAGCTGGCCGCCGGATATGACATTCAGATCCATATCCGCCAGCGCCCGGCCTAGTTCATGGGCCAGGCGTTCTTCCGTGGCGCTGGCGGAATAGCTGCCCAGAACGGACAGGTTGAGCCGGCGGGGCATTTGGTGTGAACCGCTCAGGCCGTCAACCCGCCGCGGCTTTCAGCTTGCCGAATACCGCGCGGATGACGTCGTCGGCGCCAGGGTAGGGCCGGGCGCCTTCCATATTACTGATCTCGGCCCAATGGTCGCGAATGTCTTCCGGCGAGGGCACTTTATCGCCCTGGAAAATGTAGCCGGGCGCTTCGACGATCTGCACCTTGCTGTAATAGCCCATTCCGGCTTCGATAATCTCGCCGGCCAGGGTGGACTCCTCCGAGCACAGCCAGGCGATCAGGGCGGTGACGTATTCCGGCTTCATTTTCGGCGCCAGCTTGGGCGACATCACCTCCTCGGTCATGCGGGTCAGAGCCATGGGCGCGACGGCGTTGACCAGCACATTCTTGTGGGTGCCTTCCTGCTTCAGCGCGTTCATGAAACCGATCAGGGAGATTTTAGCGCTCGAATAGTTGGTGTGGCCGTGGGTGCCGTAGAGGCCCGCCGCCGATGAGGTCATGACGATGCGGCCGTACTTGTTTGCCAGCATCATCGGCCAGGCGGCCCTGGTGCAGTACACCGCGCCCATCAGGTGCACGTCCATCAGCGCGGTGAAATCCTTGAGATCCATCTTGGCGAAGCTTTTATCGCGCACGTTACCGGCATTGTTGATCAGGATGTCCACCCCGCCAAAGTTATCGACAGCGGTCTTGATGATATTGGCGCCGCCCGCTTCGCTGGCGACACTGTCGTAGTTGGCCACCGCCACGCCGCCGGCATCGGTGATTTCCCCGACCACTTCATCGGCGGCCCTGGTGGAGCCACCGGTGCCCGCGACCGTGCCGCCGAGATCATTGACCACGACCCTGGCGCCGTTGGCGGCGAAGTATTTGGCGTGACTGCGGCCCAGGCCCGAACCGGCGCCGGTGACAACCGCGACTTTTCCGTCGAAGGATATGCTCATGGTGTATTCCCCTGTTAGTAATGATAAGTAGTGATAAAAGGCCAGTTAATGAAAGGTTACTATCAATGCGAGAATGTCTCTCGCAATGCAAGAATGTCTCGCCCAATGCAAGAATGTCTCGCGAATAATCGCTCGCGCCAGGTGGCCCTGTTTTAGCGACGCCGCGAGCCGCCTGTTGTCGGGTTCGGATCATAACCCATGCCGGTCGATGCGTGCTTGATGGGCGCGTTTCGGGCCCTGGCGAATGAATGAAAGAGGAGCGGAGGTGATGGCATTGGCTGACTTCGCGGAGTGCATCTGTGGCTCCGGCAAACGTTTTGGCCGCTGTTGCGGGCGTTTTCTCCTGGGCGGTGAACAGGCCAGAACCCCGGAACAACTCATGCGCAGCCGCTATGCCGCCTACGCCCTGGGCGGCTTTGGTGAGTACCTGCTGGCGACCTGGTTTGCGCCCATGACCCGGGGACTGACAGCCGACGCCCTGTCGGAAAAACGCCTCGACTGGACCCGGCTCGAGGTGCTGGCCAAAAGTCAGAGGGGTGATAGCGCCACGGTGGAGTTCAGGGCCTGGTATCGCGAAGAGGAACGGGACACCCTCCAGGCCATGCACGAGCGATCGACCTTTCAGCGCAGCGGCGGGCGCTGGTTTTATGTGGGCGGGGAAGTGGACAGGGAGTAAGGGCGAGGTTTACAACTTCCGAATCGGTGGCAGCCGGGAAGCTGCGGCCGCGTTTAAGTGGATTTTATCTTTTTGCGCTTTCTACCCCTGGGCTTTTCCGGTGGCAGCAATGAAGTGATCTTCTGGTACAGCTCAAACAGAAACGCGACGCGCTCGGCCTCGCCGGGCCAGGAGCGCCTGCCGCCACTGGGTACGTAGGCCGCATCCACCGCGTGGTCCAAAGCCTGATGGGCTTTGACCAGTACCGGCGGCATGCTCAGGGGATCGTAAAGATCTGCCAGAGTGGAGTCCGGGAATTGCGCGCGGGCATCCAGCACGCCCTGGGCGGCGGTAGAAATGGCGTCTTTGTGTTTGTCCGTGGCGTCGATGGGCCAGGGGAAGTTGTTGTAGACGATACCCACCGAGTAGCGGTATCGGCTTTCAAGGCGCCCACACACGGCGCGGGTCCAGGCCATATGCATGGTGGAGGTGACCAGGCCAAAATCAAACAAGGTGGCGTTTGGAGCAACGAAGACAAGATCACTGCTGATGGTTTCAGGGCCAAGAAATCCCACTGGTATGTAATTCCTACGCTCAGAAGAAACCTTTGGGATAACCAAGTAGTTTCCATCAGGGAAATTTTCGACATGAAATCGTGTGGGCGTGTCGGCAATTTTCCTGGTCGGCGCACTTTTGCTGTTAAGCCGAAACGCTCTGACGGCCTCCACCCGTTTCAGGCACTCCGGCATCTTCCGCAATTCAGCGGGCGGGCAATCGCCGAGCCAGAGGCACCAGCGTTCCAGACCGTTGATAAATTCCCGCGAACCCAGCCAGCGGCGAAACCATTTTTCGGCCCGGGGCTCCCTGGCGAGAAAATCGGCTTTTCCTTCCGCCGTAAAAAGGTAATAGCCACCATCGATGGGTTTATTGCCAATGCCTATCTTTGGCGCGTCGCAGAGCGGTTTGGAGCGATTGGCAAGCAGCGCATCGCTGGCATCCACGAGATAGGGATTGATGTGCCGGGCAGACATTTCAACGGGCTCTCCCTGAACATCGACATACTCAAACAATCGCTTAGGCTCGGAGTCATCGCGACTGAAACCAATGATGACGCAGTGCACGGCTGCGATGCCCCTGGCCTCGTTGCTCCAGCGAAAAGTCCGATGTGCGAAATCGATCGACAGGCCCTGGGCGAGCATCCACCCCCACAGCGCGGAGACTTGCTCACCCTGGCAAATCGAGTTTGTGGAGACAAACGCGCAACGGGTGTTTGGGCCGGCGAATTGCGCTGCTTTG
>JBECKV010000107.1:0-10077 GCA_040235495.1 Porticoccaceae bacterium | reverse complement strand
GGCAAATGGCGCCGGTGACGCGCAAACCGGCTCCTGCCAGTGTAAGCGTCATCGAGCGCCGGCTTGCCTCTCGCGGCCGCTGCGCCCGCTCAGGCGAGAGCGAAACCCGCGGTCATACCGCCATCGGCGACGAATTCCGAACCGGTTGAGTAAGAGCTGTCGTCCGACGCCAGATAAGCGGCCAGGGTGGCCATTTCCCGGGGCTGGGAGATCCTGCCCAGGGGCACGCCACCAAAGACCTGATCCGCGAGCGCACCGTCCAGCCCGGCTTCCGTGACCATGGGTGTCAGTACGCCACCGGGATGGATGGAGTTAACGCGAATATTGTGTGGCCCCAACTCCATGGCAGCGACCTTGGTCATGCCGCGCACGGCAAATTTACTGGCACAATAGGCCATGCCACCGAGCATACCGCCGATGCCGGCAATCGATGAAATATTGATAATCGACCCACCCCCGGCTGCTTTCATGGGCTCGGTGACGGCGCGCATGCCTAGAAACACACCCAGCTGGTTTATCTGGATGACCTTCATATAGTCGGCTTCGGACATTTCGGCAAAGGGTTTGATGCCGGCAATCGCGGCGTTGTTTATCAAGACGTTGACTTTTCCGAAAGTGGCAACGGTTTCCTTGACCGCGCGCGCCCAGGCATCGGCATCGCTGACGTCGAGGTGAATGAAGCGCGCGGCATCACCGATATCCGCGGCCACCCTCTCGCCTTCGGCATCGAGCACATCGCAGACCACCACTTCAGCACCTCGCTCGGCGAACAGCCGCGCCTCGGCCTCGCCCTGACCGCGGGCGGCGCCGGTAATTAATGCAACTTTTCCTTTCAGACTGGACATAGGGTTCCCCTTATCAAATTATTGCGCAGTAATTTTGGAGGCTGAATTCTGGCACCGGTGCAAGCGGCTCGTCCAGTGTTTCATCCCGCGCGTATTTGCCAGCCGATGCGCTCTGGGTAGTAAAGCGACGGCTTGGCAGGCACCGAGTTTTAACAGACACTTGCTTCGTCTGAAAAAAAAACCTCTAATTGGTTCAATCAGCCAACAATAAGCGTCAGCGAGCGATCCCAATAATTAGCGCCGCTAAACAGGACGCTGACCGGCACCCCTGCTGTCGACCTTATCGCAGGGACACCCTCGGTCAAAGCAGGGCCTCGCGGCTGGTCGCCGGACACAATACGGAATTCAACCATCGATAACTACACCGTAGATAACTATGACCGTAAATAAGGAGTGGAATTATGAGCACAAGCGAGATTAGCATCGGCATCGATGTCGGCGGCACACATACCGATCTGTGTGCGGTGCGGGGAACCAGCATTGTCAGGGCCAAGGCGCTGACGACCCACGACGACTACGCCGTGGGCATATTTGACGCCCTGAGCAATGCGGCAAAACTGATCGACGTCCCCGTGGAAGAACTGCTGGCCAATCATTGCCGGGCTTTTGTTAACGGCAACACCATTGTCACTAACGCCCTGACCGAGCTCAAGGGCGCGAAGGTCGGGGTCCTGGTCACCGGGGGATTCTCCGATATCCTGAGAGTGGGCCGGGGCGCCCGCATGAATGTTCGCGACGATCACCTACAGCGCAATCTGCCCCGGCTGGTGCCCCAGGAACTCGTTGCCGAAATCGACGAGCGCGTCGACCGTGATGGTGAGATCATCGTCCCCATGGACCACTTGCAAGTGGAAAAGGAGGTTCGGCGGCTGCTCGATCAGGGCGCTGATTGCATCGCCGTGTGCTTTTTATGGAGCACCGCCAATGGCAAGCACGAGCAGGAAGCCGAGGACATCATCAAACGCATTGCCCCGGATATTTTTGTGACGCGCTCGGTGGCGGTGGCCTCGGTCTTTCGCGAGTTCGAGCGCTGGCAGACCGCCATCCTTAATTGCTACGTCCAACCGCCGGTAAAGGCCTTTGTCGAAACAGTGGCCAGGGGCCTGCGCAATCGCGGTTACCGGCGCGTTCCGGAGTTTTTCAACGGCCTGGGTGGCGTGCTCACCGAAGACGTAGTGAAACAAGTCCCCATCCAGCTATACAGCTCGGGGCCGGCCGGCGGCGCGGTGGGCTCGGCGGCCCTGGCCCGGCGCTATGGACTCGATGAAGTACTGTGCGGCGACATGGGTGGCACCAGCTTTGATTCGATTCTCATTCACAAGCAGCAACCCAAGGTGGTGCAACGCTGCACCATCGGCCGCTTCGAAACCGCTCTGAGCCTGCTGGACATCGATTCCATCGGCGCCGGCGGCGGCAGTATCATCCACCTGGATGCCCGGGGCGTACCCCAGGTCGGCCCCCAGAGCGCCGGATCGATGCCCGGCCCTGCCTGTTCCGGACGGGGTGGCACCGAACCCACCGTCACTGATTGCATGGCCGTGATGGGATTTATCGACCCTGCCAATTATCTCGGGGGCCAGTACGAACTGGACCTCGATGCCGCCAAAAAAGCTCTGGAGGAAAAAGTCGGCAATGCCCTGGGCTGGGACGCCACCCGAACCGCCGCCGGCGCCTATGCCCTGGTGGTGGCCAATATGGCCAATGCCCTGCGCGAACTCTCGGTCAGCCGGGGCCGGGATCCACGCAAATGCACATTCATCGCCTACGGCGGCGCCCTGCCGGTATTCAGCGCCTCGATGTGTCAGAAGCTGGGCATTACCGACATGATCATTCCCGGGCAAAGCTCCGCTTTTTCCGCCTACGGCCTGCTTGAAGCCGACTACATTCGCCGGGAATCCGCCACTATCGGCTGGCTGGTCGGTAGCGAGGAAGGTTACGGACACATGATCGCCACTCGCGACCGGCTGGAGGCACAGGTACGCCAGGATCTGCAAGAGGCTGGCTTCAGCGAAGCCGACATGAATATCTCCTATGGCGGCGACTTCCGCTATGTCGGCCAACTGGCTGAAATGTATATGCCGATGGGCAGGGACGAAGTCGCCACGGAGCTGGGCCTTGCCATTCGCCCGCAATTTGACCTGGCCTATGAAGAGGAATTCGGCCCCGGCACCGCCTGGACCGAGTCCGAGCTGATGCTGGTCAACTATGTGGTCACCGGCGTCGGCCTGAGGGAAAAGCCGGATATCCAGCCGATGAAGACCGAAGTGGTCGACCTCGCGGAAGCTACCATGTCGACCCGCAGCCTGTTTCTGCCCGATCTCAATGAATGGGTGGAAACGCCTATTTACGACGCCTTCAAACTGACGCCCGGCGCCGAGTTTGAAGGCCCCGGCGTCATCGACTGCCGCGACACCACTATTTACATCCCCCGTCATGCCAGGGCCAGGCGCGATGAGTTCAATAACTTCCGGGTCAGCATGCGCGCGGACTGAAGCCTGACGAAATTGACAAGAACACTAGCGGGATAAGCTGCGAAAACCAAGCAGGAGAATAATATGAGTAACACCACCACGAATACCAAAATTTCAGCTGCCAGCCTCGGCGCCAGTGACGACCATGATCCCATCACCGCCGAGGTGATTCGCTCGGCTTTTGACAACATCACCACGGAAATGAGCCTGGTGCTGCTGCGCACCTCCGGCTCGCCGGTGCTGACCGAGTCGAAGGACTTTTCCACGGTACTGTTCGACGACGAGCTCAACCAAATCGGCAGCTCCGGCTATATTCTGCTGCACATGGCCTCCTCGCGCCGTGGCGTCGAAGCGGTAGCGCGGGCCCGCGTACCCCATGACATCAAGCCTGGCGACGCTTTTATCTGCAACGATCCACATACCAGTGGCGCCCTGCACCAGGGCGATGTCGGTATTGTCATGCCGATTTTCCACCAGGACGAGCTGGTCGGCTGGACCTTTGCCAATGCTCATCTCATGGACATCGGCGGTTCGGCCATCTCCGGTTTTGCCCCGGAAGCAAGGGACACCTACTCCGAGGCTCTGCGCTTTCCTGGCACCCGCGTGGCGCACAACGCCGTGCTCGATGACGAATGGGTCAGTTTTATGCGTAACAACGTGCGCGTGCCGCTGTCATTTATCAGCGATCTGCGCAGCCTCGTGGCGGCCTGCAACGTCGGCGGCGAACGCTATGGCAAACTGATCGAGGAATACGGTCGTGAAACCCTGAAAAAATATATCAATTACAACATCGGCCTGACCGAGAAAGCCTTGCGCGAACGTATCGCCAGCCTGCCTGACGGTTCCTATTCCACTTACGACTACGTGGAGTACGACGGCTTCGGTGACGAGCGTCTCAACCCCGTGTTTTGCGACATGACGGTGACCGGCGATCAGCTCAAATTCCGGTTTTCCGGCTGCCCCCAGGTTGCGGCCTTTATCAACGCCGGTCCATCCGCTTCGGAAGGCAGTTTGATCGCGCCCATCATGTGTCAACTGGCGCCGGATATTCCCTTTAACGAGGGCTTCTGGAACTGCCTGGAAATTGATCTCGGCGAAACCGGCACCATCGTCAACCCCACCGTACCGGCACCGGTGACCAGCGGCCACGCCTCCGCCGGCATGCGCGTCGGACGCATGGTGCAGGAGGCCATCGCCGCGGCCTGCGCCGCTTCGGACAATGAGTATCTGCGCGCCCGGGTCTCGGGCCAATCCTCCGGGGCGGTGACCCTGGGCATCTGGTTCGGCACCGATAACAAGGGCAACCCCTCCATGTTCATGCCATTCGGCATGGCCGTGGGCATTGGTGGCGCCGGACAGACCGTCGGTGATGGTCAGGACTGTTACGGCATGCAGTCAACACTGGCCATCAATTGGGCGGACGTCGAAGTACAGGAGCTGGACTCACCGGTGATGATGCTGTGGCGCAGGACCAAAGCGAATGCCGGCGGTGCCGGTGCCAGCCGTGGCGGACTGGCCATTGACGAAGCCTTTATGCTGCATGGTGCCGATAACTTCGTCGGCATGAATTTCCAGAGTGGCGCGGAGATACCACCACGCGGTATCGCCGGTGGGCTACCCGGTGGTTCCGGGAAGGCCTGGCTAATTCGCGGCGGCAAGGCTGAACAGCTGTTCAGCGAGGGCCGGCTACCGAAGTCACCGGAACTTATCGGCGGCACGGTGGATGAATCACTAAGGGGTTGCCAGACCCATATACCCTTTGCCAAAGGCGATGTCTTCAGAGGAGTCGGCGGTGGTGGCGGCGGTCTCGGTGACCCCTTTCTGCGAGATCCCATGCTCATCGAGCAGGATTTGATCGACGGCGCGATTTCCCCGCAAGCGGCCGAGCAACTTTACGGTGCGGTATTAAATAGCGACAACCAAACCAGAGTGGACGCGGCCGCCACCTGGGCTAACCGTAATGCCCGGCGCTCCGCTTTGGTGGCCGGCGCCAAGGCCGCGCTGGAAAAACTGCCCGTCGAGACGGCGGTATTCGATGTGCGCCGCCAAAATGGCGGTTGGGTATGCAGCCACTGCGACACCCCCCTCGCCGACAGCGCGGGCAGCTGGATAGGCGCGACCTGTACCAGTGAACGCGATTTGGCCAGCGTGTACGAGGCGGCCGGAACTTCCATCCGCCGCCGCAACAGCAACGCCGTCACCCTGGTTGAGCATTACTGTCCGTCGTGCGCGGTGTGTCTGAAAGCCCATGTGATGGTGGACAGGGAGAGTACCCCGGTATACCGGATCAGCCAGTGAGCTGCCCGCACCGACAGCGATGTAATCAGGCTTAACCGATACGGGATGCGGACCGACGGACATGGACGACAATACCTATTACCGCGATCACTGGGCCGAGGTGGACGAAGAGCGGCTGGCCAACTACCAGCAGCTCTTCCAGTGGCACCCGGCGATGGAAGTATTGATTAGTGGCGCGGACATAAGGCCCGGTCAGATCATCGTTGATTACGGCTGTGGCCCCGGGGGCCTCGCCGTCGAGCTTGCCCGGCGCGTCGGCGACAAGGGCCATCTGTACGGCATCGACCTGAACGAACAGTTTGTCACGCTGGCGAGGGAAAAACTCGCCGCCAGCGGCGCCGCTGCCTGGTCAACTCTCGAGCATGTCACCGACGATAATATTCCCCTGGCAAACGCGACCGCGGACCGATTGATCTGTAAAAACGTGCTCGAATATGTCACCGATCATACGGCTGTGATTCGGGAGTTTCATCGCGTAGTCAAACCGGGCGGCCTGGTCCATGTTATCGATAGCGATTGGGGCATGATCGCCGTCGAGCCTCTGGGACGGGACAAACTCGACGAGTTACTCAAAGCGGCTGGTTGTGCTTACAAAACGCCACTCATCGGCCGTTTGCTCTACAGTGAAATGAAGCGCGCGGGCTTCAGTCAGGTAACCGTCAAAATCATCGCCTCGGCCGACACCAGTGGTCGCTTGCTGCCGGTGTTAAAAAATTTCGCCGGCTATGCCCAGGTCGGCGGCATGGACCGCGCCAGGGCACAGGCACTGCTGGACGAGATTAGCGCGGCGATCGCCGATGGCACTTTTATGATGGTGCTGCCGCAGTTTTTGGTTACCGCGCGAAAATAACAGCCCCGTCGCCATGGCAACATTTAGCGCTACAAATTCAACACAAATATTTCAACACAAAAATCAGCACAAAATTTTTGCAGTGCAATAAAAACGAAAGGTCAATTTCATGAGAACGTCAGATTGCGTGATCGTCGAGGATCGCGACCGCGTGCGCACCATCACCCTGAACCGCCCCGAGGCGCTAAACGCCTTCAACGACAAGCTCTATGATGGCGCCGGCGATGCCCTTGTCGATGCCATTGATAACGACGATGTCGCGGTCGTGGTGATTACCGGCCGCGGCCGCGCTTTCACCGCGGGGCAGGATCTCGCCGAAATGGCCAAGCCACCCAGGCACACGGACGGCCAACCCCACGGCTTCCCCCATTTTCTCGATACCCTGGCCCGCTTCCCGAAACCGGTTATCGCGGCGGTGAATGGCATGGGCGTGGGCATTGGTGTCACCATGCTGCCCCACTGCGATTTTGTCCTTATCAGCGAAGACGCACGTCTGCGAGCGCCCTTCGCAACCCTGGGCGTCACCGTGGAAGCCGCCAATTCCTACCTGCTGCCGCAGCTGGTGGGCTGGACCAACGCCGCGCATATACTTTATACCGCCGAATGGTTTGACGCCGATCAATGCATAAAAATGGGCCTTGCCTGGAGGAAAACCAGCGCCCAGGAACTCATGCCCGAGGTCGATAAACTGGCCAGACAGATTGCCGCCATGCCCATTGATTCACTGGTCCACACCAAGAAACTGGTACTGGCGCCGCGCTTGGCGGAGGTAGAAGCCGCGCGCAAGCGCGAGATTGCCGCCTTTGCCGACTTGGTCGGCGCACCGGCTAACCGCGAAGCCATTCAGGCCTTCAAGGAAAAACGACCGGCGGACTTCACAAACTTACCCAGGAAATAAAATCCCGCCTGTCTGGCGTGATGGAGAATGCATTATGAAAGCAATCAAGTTTGGCACTTTTCTGCCCACCGGTAATTTCGATGAAGCCAAAACCGTGGCACTGCAGGCCGAGAAGGATGGCTTTTATTCGGTTTCCACCAACGATCACTTCTTTTCACCACTCGGCTCCCACGATAGTCCGCAACTCGAGTGTTTTACCAGCCTTACCGCGATCGCGGCCCTGACCTCCACCATTCGTCTGGCGCCATCGGTGGTAGCCGCCTCGTTCCGCTCACCGGCATTGTTGGCAAAAATCACTTCAACACTGGATCAGATCAGCAAGGGGCGCTTTATTCTGGGCATCGGCGCGGGCTGGTTTGACCAGGAATACCTGGCCCACGGCTACCCTTTCCCACCGACCGCGGAACGGCTGGCGCAACTGGAGGAGACCGTACAGATCGTCAAGGCCATGTGGTGCGAAGAAACACCCCGTTTTAACGGTAAATATTTCGCCATCGACAAGGCTTTCAATCATCCGCGCCCCGTCCAGACACCCCATCCACCGGTCATGCTCGGCGGATCCGGCGCCGGGCTGTTAAAAATTGCCGCCCGACATGGCGATATTCTCAACATGATTCCGCCGACTTCCAATGGCAAGGATTTTGTCAACGACCCGGAAGCTACTGTTAAATTCACTAAATCTGTGCTGGTGAAAAAAATAACGCAGCTGAAACATTTTGCCGAACAGGCGGACCGGAACCCGGATGACATCGAACTCAGTGGTTTTACCCTGGTTGCCCTGTCTGACAAGCCGACGGATCCCCTGCTTGAGGGCATCGCCAGGCAACTCGGTTTTACCGACCTCGCCGCCGCGCAAAACTCACCGGTTGCGCTCATGGGCACGCCGGAGCAGGTCCTCGATGAATTGCAGTCCCGCATAGATGCCACTGGCATGAGCTACCACATCGTGCTGCCGATGAATCCGGATTCCTATAGTGCTTTCGTCAGCCAGGTAATGCCCGCATTCGCCAGTTGAGGCTTTATTGATTGCCTGAGGCCCGTTGATTGCCTGAGGCTCAATCATTGCCATTGACGAACATTCCATAACCACGGGAATTAACCGGGTAACGGGCGCGACGCGCGCATGTCACCAATCCGGTGTTGACATGACGCCCTACCCGGTGCGCTACGATATTCTCAAGCAAACACTTTACATCCAGTAGTGAGGGTAGAACGGAAAGGCAACCGAGTGGTCAACCCGAGCTGTCACGCAATTGCCATATATAAGCGTTTTAATTACAAAGTTGCCACCCATTGATAATTCCAACCCAAAACCGTGGCACGAAAAACCCGGCACACCCGTAAACTTGATAATCAGGATTATCCATGACCAGAGACTCCGGCGCGCAGGATATAATGCGGTATTCATTCCTGGTGGCTTTTGCCAATGATGACACGCTGTGCGAGGACGAATTGGGAATGATTACTCGCCTGGCGCTACGCGACGGTATTATCGACGATCAGGAACGCGACGTTTTACGTAATATTTTTGCGCGCGCGCAGACACAAAATCTGACGCCAGACGTCAGGGACGAAATACGCCAATTCAGAGATAAATATAATATTTAGCGCCGCCGCTCTCGACATACCGCACCAGCGAAGGGCATCTTCAACTAACGAAAAGGATTTTCAACTAGCGCAAGGACTCCCCAACTAGCGAAAGAAATCTTCAAGAAAACAGATGCGCAAAAACCACTGAAAATTCCCTGCGCCAGGCAGCCCGAGCGATCCCAGCGCAGGGCAAACCCGGCCACTGAACTAGCGCGACCTAAGCCTGATTCGGTCGCCGAGATCGCCAGATCAGCGCCTTGGCGGCCAAGCAGTACGCCCCTCTCAAGCCACCTGCAAGAAGCAATTAGCGACCTGCTTCGCCGCTAGACGGACCGCCTTGACGGGTCGCTTAAGCCCCTTAAAACCAGATTCGATCAGGCGGCTTGGGCCACCCGCGGAGAGAGAGTCCCGTTCCCTTTCAAAGCCTGAACGTCAATCCGGCACGGCGCCGAAATAGTGATTGAATGCAGTTTAAATATGCGTATGCTAAGCGTTATCAATGACGCGATAGCGAGCCGATCATCCGCTAAATTTTTTTCATCACCGCTCGGCTTGCTCTACCCATGACCTCCGCAGGGCGCCAAGCCGTTTTTGGAAGGAGCTTTGAACGGCATGTGGTTGAGGACGTCCACAACCTTTAGTTACCGCCGAACAAGATGTAACGGGCCATTCAATGCAAAATGCCATAGCTGACTTTTCCAGGGACCAAACCCTGCTCAAACAACGTTTCGCCGCGGTTTGGGACCGCAATCTCAAACAGTCAGCAGTCTCCAAATCGGGCCAGGTGTCGGAGCTGATAATCAACAAGCATCAGGAACTGCATCGCCACTATCACAATACGCGTCATCTGGCCTTTTGCCTTGCTCAGCAAAGCGAGGCACGCGCGCAAATGGCCAACCCCGACGTCGTCGAGTTAGCCCTGTGGTTTCACGATGTAATCTATGTGCCCAACGCCCGTGATAACGAGGACAACAGCGCCGCGCTGTTTGTGGAAATGGCGCGGGGTCAACTGCCAGACAACCTCATCCTGGCGATAGCGGAAATAATTCCCGCCACCTGCCATCAAAAGCCTCCCAGAACAGATGATGAAGCATTCGTACTTGATATTGACCTGGCCAGCATCGG
>JBECKV010000053.1:0-6011 GCA_040235495.1 Porticoccaceae bacterium | reverse complement strand
CTGGGACATGCCCAATACCGTATTCGGCCTGGGCTTCGCGATCAAGAACTCACCGGCCGAGGGTGAACCCGATAGCGCTGTCGGCGAGTATCATTGGGGCGGCATGGCCGGCACCCATTCATGGATTTCACCCGAGGCCAATGTTTCGGCCCTGCTGTTTACGCAGCGCGCCTATGGCTTCTGGCATCCCTTCAGCCATGAGCACAAGCGCCTGGTCTATGAAATCGCCGGAGATAAATAATTTGTCTGTTTAAAAATAAAAGTAGTATCTAAAAACCATTCAAGTTGATTAGGGGAAAATTATGGGACGCGTAGAAGGCAAAGTCGCCATCGTCACCGGAGGCGGCAGCGTTGGCATGGGACGCGCCGCCGCGCTTCTGCTGGCGCGGGAAGGTGCGCGCGTGGTAGTGGGAGATATCAACGAGGCCGGTGCCAGGGAAACCGCGGCGCAGATCGTTGCCGCCGGCGGCAACGCCGTGTCCATGCGTCACGACGTTTCCAGCGAGGCGGACTGGGCCGCGGTGGTCAAACTGGCCATCGCTACCTATGGCCGCATCGACATCCTCGACAACAATGCCGCCATGTTTATCGCCAAGCCGCTGATGCAGACCTCCACCGAGGAATTTCGCAAGCAAAACGCGGTGAACGTCGATGGAGTTTTCTTCGGCATGAAGGCGGTGATCCCGGAAATGGAAAAGACCGGCGGCGGAGCCATCGTCAATATCTCATCCGGTGCCGGTATTGTCGGCTTTGCCGCCGCTGGAGCTTACAGCTCGAGCAAGGGCGCGGTGCGTCTGATGACCAAATCCATGGCGCTGGAGTGCGCGCAAAAGAAGAACAATATCCGCGTCAACTCCATCCATCCAGGCCCCATCCTGACGCCCATGCTGGAGCAGGGCATGGACGACCTGGGCGGCAGGGATCGGTTACGACCGATGTTCGAGAACATGGCGCCGGTGGGTTATCTGGGCGAACCCATGGACATCGCCCAGGGTGTGCTCTATCTGGCCAGTGACGAATCCAAATATGTCACCGGGGCGGAACTGGCCATCGACGGCGGGTTTATTGCCCAGTAACCAGGCGCCACCGGGTACCTCTCCGGCGCGGACTACCAGCACAGGTAAATTTTACGAAGGTAGATTGCGCAAGGGTAAATTACGCAAAGGTAAATTGCGAAAACAAAACCCAGCACTTACTATTAGCGCCTGCCACATTCATCCCTGCGCAGGCAGGGTGAGTTTTCTATAAGCAATCCAACACGGCAACTAGTGTTCAAGTGAAATTAGCCGATTTCCCACTGATGGCGGCATGCCCGGATCCGATGATCGTGATCACGGGTAGTGGTGCCGTGGTCGCCTTCAATCCGGCGGCGCAAGCCTTTTTCGGTTTTAGCGGCGGTTTTAACGGGGAAGACGGACAGCGTGCGCATGCCATCGAGGAGCTGTACGAAAGCGAAGCTGAAGCTGCGGCCATTGCGACGCTTCTCAAGCGGGAAACCCCCGCTAGTCCGGGCAGAATCATTGACGGCTATCGGACGCAACTGGTCGACCAGTCCGGCAAGGTGCATCCCATGCTGTTGACGGCCACCGCGTTGAGTGACAAGGCCGGCGAAGACGATAACATTGTCTGTCACTTCCGGGACCTGAGCGAAACAGAGGCGCTCACGCAAAAAGCCCAGGAATTATCCCGCACCGATTTCCTTACCGGGATGTATAACTTCAGACAAATCTTCGAAAGTCTGGATAAGGAGATAAGCCGCTCGATCCGCTACATGCACCCCTTCGCCCTGATCTGTTTCAGCGTCAGGGGCTTAACGATCGCCAAGGAACAACTGGGCGCCCTCACCAGTGATGAAATACTAAAATCGCTGGCGTCCATCACCCATGGCACCTTACGCGGCAACGACAGCAGTTTTCGACAATCCACCACTGATTTTTTAGCGTTGTGCCCGGAGACCGATGTCGGCGGCGCACTGCGGGTGGCGGAGCGCTTGCGCGACACCTTTGTTGCAACACTGCCCCTGGCGCTGGAAATCACCCCGGATAACCTCCCCGACCCGATTGCCCTGGATCTGGGCGTTACGGTGTTTTACGGCGGCAATAACGTCGGCGTCGACGAACTGATCGAACAGGCCGTGCAGGCAATGGTGCAGGCCAAGCGGCAGGGTAACGGTGACATCGTGCTGCACAAAGTGCTCCGCTAATCAGACCATCAGCCTTCTTTCAGGCAAAGGGCAAGCAAACAGGCATAAGGGCAAGCAAAGCGCGTCATTGGGCAAAGGACGCCCGCCGCCCCGTTGAACTTGCTTCTGTGCTAGACTCGAACTACTGACAACAAGCTCCGAGCACCCGCGTTCTAAGGCCCACAACGGCTAGGAAACCGGTGCCGGGAACATGCCGGCCCTGACAATCACGGAAGGACCGGCAGGTGTTCCGAGGGATAGCGGAGAAATCCGCTATCCTCCCGACTTTGGAAAGGTGTTTGCATGTTACGCGACCCACACGGGCGGGAGTTTCATTACTTGCGCCTGTCCATTACCGATGTTTGCAATTTTCGCTGCAACTATTGCCTGCCCGAGGGCTACCAGGGAAAGCCCGATCAGGCCTTCCTGTCGCTGGACGAAATCCGCCGCCTGGGCGCGGCCTTTTGCGCCGAAGGCACCCGCAAGATTCGGATTACCGGTGGCGAGCCTTCGGTACGCAAGGACCTGCCGGAGATCATGCGTCGCCTTAAAGCCCTACCCGGTCTCCAGACCCTGGCAATAACCACCAACGGCTATCGCCTGCCAAAGGTAATCGACACCTGGGCCAGGGCCGGCCTGGACGCCCTCAACCTGAGCATCGACAGCCTCGATCCTTCCGTCTTTCAAACCATTACCGGCCATTCCCGGCTCCACGAATTGCTGGCGGGACTGGACCGCGCCATTGAACTCGGGATCCCTGTCATCAAGGTTAATGCGGTACTGCTGCGAGGCATCAACGATAAGCAGATTGCTGCCTTCCTCGACTGGTTGCGCGACAAACCCATTACCCTGCGGTTTATCGAACTCATGCAAACCGGTGATAACCGCGAGTTTTTTGCAAAACATCATGCATCAGGCGAGGCGTTGCGTTGCCGATTGCTGGAGTCCGGCTGGACGCAAACCCTGAAAACCATCGATGCCGGCCCCGCCCAGGAGTTCCATCACCCGGACTTTCAGGGCCGCATTGGCCTGATCATGCCCTACGGCAAGGACTTCTGTAAGAGCTGTAACCGCCTGCGGGTAAGTGCGACCGGCAAGCTGCACCTGTGCCTGTTTTCAGAACAGGGTATTGATTTACGCCATCTTCTGCGAAGCGATGATCAACAGGATGAACTGCGCGCCTTTCTGCACCAGCAACTGAATAGTAAAAAGGCCAGCCATTTTCTGCAGGATGGTTTTAGCGGCGGCACCCGCCACCTCGCCATGATTGGAGGATAAGACCATGGTCAAAAATTACGCCGCAGCCTTTCGGCCCCTGCAAATAGCGGTACTGACAGTGTCAGACAGCCGCAACGAGGATACTGATACCTCCGGTAAACTACTGGTCGATAAACTCCGGGAAGCAGGCCACACCCTGGCCGAAAAAAAAATTCTCAAGGACGACTTCTATAAAATCCGCGCCCTGGTCGCCAACTGGATTGCCTCGGATAACATCCAGGTCGTGCTGATTACTGGTGGCACTGGTTTCACCGGCCGCGACTCGACGCCACAGGCGGTAATGCCGCTGTTCGATACGCTCGTGGATGGCTATGGCGAGTTATTCCGACGGATTTCCTACGAGGACATCGGCTCGTCCACCGTGCAATCCCGCGCCGTTGCCGGATTGGCCAACGGCACCATCGTGTTCTGCATGCCGGGCTCCACCAACGCCTGCCGCACCGCCTGGGACGGCATCATCCGGGAACAGCTGGACGCCAGTCACAAGCCCTGTAATTTTGTCGGCCAGTTAAAAGTCATCGACGATCTTGAGTGCCAATCCCGGGAAGCCGGTTAAGCCCATGGCCGAATTAAGCCATCTCAATGAGCGCGGCGAGGCCGCCATGGTCGATGTCAGCGGCAAAGCCATGACCACGCGCAGCGCCAGCGCTGAAGGTTTCGTGCGCATGCAGCCCATGACCCTGACGCTGATTCGCGATGGCGGCCACGTCAAGGGTGATGTACTGGCCACGGCCCGCATCGCCGGCATTCAGGCCGCCAAGCGCTGCGCCGACCTGATCCCTCTCTGTCACCCGCTGCTGTTGAGTAAGGTTCAGGTGAGTTTTGAACTCGACGTTGAAGGAAGCCGGGTTCGCATCGAGGCACGCTGCAAACTCGATGGCAAGACCGGCGTCGAGATGGAGGCCCTGACCGCCGTTTCGGTCGCCGCACTGACCTTGTTTGATATGTGCAAGGCGGTCGACCCGGCCATGGTCATTGAAGGCATCAAGGTTCTGCGCAAGGAGGGCGGTAAAACCGGGCTCTGGCTGACACCGGAGACGGCATAAGGCTGATCCCGCAACTCGCCGAAACGACAATTCGCGAATTATGATCACACTGCTGTTTTTTGCCCAGTTAAGAGAAAAGCTCGAGTGCGCCAGTCTCGATCACCCACTGCCTACAGTGGCCACGGTCGGCGGGCTCAGGGCCGCGCTCATGGCCAGGGGCGCGCCCTGGTCGGAAGTCTTTAGTGATAGAAACGTGCTGGCGGCGGTGAATCAGCGCTTGGCGAGGGACGACGCGGCCATTGCCGAGGGTGACGAAGTGGCCTTCTTCCCGCCGGTCACCGGGGGCTGATATGAACGCTTCCGCATCCGATTACACCGCCACCCTAATAGAGATTCTGGACGCGGCCTTTCGCCCCGCCGACCATGCCGAACGACTGTCGCAGAATGACAGCGCCGACGGCGCCCTGGTCACCTTTACCGGCATGGTGCGTGACCTGGCGGAAAATCCCGTGAACGCCATTTACCTGGAGCATTATCCCGGCATGACCGAACGCGCCCTGGAAACCATTGTCAACACCGCGCGCCAGCGCTGGGCTCTGGGCCACGTCAGCATTATTCATCGGGTCGGTATGCTTTACCCCGGGGAGCCCATCGTGTTTGTCGGCGTCACCAGTCGCCACCGCCGGGAGGCCTTCGAAGCCTGCCAGTTCATTATGGATTTTCTGAAAATGGATGCCCCCTTCTGGAAAAAGGAATACACCCCCGAGGGCGAACGCTGGGTGGCAGCCAAGCGCAGTGACCGCGACGCCGCCCGCCGCTGGTAAATCTCCTTGAAGCTGATCGGCGCCATCCTCGCTGGCGGTCAATCTCGCCGCATGGGCCGGGACAAGGCACTTTTACCGATTGGCGCCGGCGACACCGGCATCACCCTGCTCGAATTCATGGTCCATAAACTGGAAGACAGTAAGCTGTTTGACGAACTTATTATCTGCCGGGATCCCAGGGCCGAACGGCCACCGGGGCTCGAGAGCACCACCTTCCTTGCCGATCTCGTACCTGACCGAGGCCCCCTGGGCGCCCTCCACACCCTGGCGGAAAGCTACCCCTCTCAGCGCGCGTTGATAGTACCCGTGGATATGCCAATGGTGGACGGCACCCTGCTTAAACACCTTGTCAGTGAAGCTGGCCAGGCGTCAGCGACGCACTACGAAGGCCATTATTTCCCGCTGTTGATTCAATTCAATGAAACCGTGCTCGGCCACCTGAAAACCCGGATTTTCGGCGAGGAACAAAATTACGCCCTTGCCACCTTGCTGGGCGATATCGTGGCCCAGCATCTTTCGAGGCCGCGGGAGCAATCGGTGTTCAGCAATATGAATACCCCGGAAGAATGGCGGGATCTGGGTTTGTAGAAATAAAAAAAGCGGGCCAGAGCCCGCTCAGACTGCTGACGAACCCCGCACTTTTGCGGGGTTTCGTTTTTTCTGGCGTTTGCAATGATTTTTCCGGATGCAGGTCGATTCAGCTGACTAACAACCCAACACCCTTCGAGCAGCTACATTTCT
>JBECKV010000001.1:0-20247 GCA_040235495.1 Porticoccaceae bacterium | reverse complement strand
CCCTGACTGATGACTTTCAAAAGTTCCGCGCTGACGATAGAGTAGCAACACAAACAATTACGGGGTTTACCATGAATAATCATAAGTCCAGTACTCTAGCTGACCACACTCGACGTGTATGTACCCTCCTCATGGCTCTTTCGCTTGGCCTGCCGGCGCAAGCGGAAGATAAATGGTGGCCATCACGCTGGGGCGCTGATGACCGCCTGGGCGCGGTGAATCTGCTTTCAAATGAAAAAACCCAAGCCGCCGCGCAACTGGTCAAAACCGGAAAAAGCTATGCTCTGGGCATTAACTCAGGCCCAGACACACCTGCCGGCGCCGACCTTACACCGCGATCATTCTCCCTGTCGGTGGTGCAGCCCGGTCAGTTGTTGGGTAAAACCTTCGCCAGCAACGGTTTTGGCTTCAACGACGATGTTGTCCATGCCTGGCTGGGTGTCGGCACCCAGATTGATGGCCTGGGTCACGTCGGCATTCATAACCGCTACTACAATGGCGTCAAGGCCGAGGACTTCATCACCTATACGGGCCTGACCCAGTTTGCCCTGCACGAAATGCCACCCATCGCAACCCGGGGAGTACTGCTCGATATCGCCGGCTACAAAAACAAAGCTTTTATGGACGCCGGGGAAGTCATCACCGTTGAAGACATTGAGGGTGCCGCCAGGAACCAGGGCGTGACTATCGGCGAGGGCGACATCGTGTTGTTCAACACCGGCTGGATGAAAGCCAAGTTGCTCTCGGATCCGGATCTGTTCAACCACAAGGAACCCGGCCTGGGTGTCGCCGGTGCGCAGTACCTGATCGACAAGGGTGTGGTCGCGATGGGGGCCGACACCTTCGGCCTCGAGGCCTCGCCCGGCGAGAATCCAGATATTCTGTTCCCGGTCCACCAGATGATGCTGGTCAAACACGGAGTCTACGTTCTGGAAAATATTCGTACCGAAGAACTGGCGGCTGACAAAGCCTGGGAGTTTTTACTGGTGATCGGTATTCCCAAATACGTGGGCGCGGTTCAGGCGATCATTAACCCGATCGCCATTCGCTAGATATCCGCTAGATATTCGCTAGATAGAAACGCCGATCAAACCTGCCCCGGAAACTGGAGTAACCCAGCTACTTCAGCTTTCGGGCAAACAGCTCGAAAGCGATCTCCCAGTGCCGTTCCGCCGCCTCATGGTGGTAGGCCATGCGTTCTGGAAAGGCAAAGCCATGACCGGTTTCAGGCACCTTCTCCACCACGCAATCCACCTTGTGTTCATGCAGGGTTCTGGTCAGAAACTCGATTTCCTCGTCCGGCACGTAGGGGTCATGTTCGGCGAAACCGAAGTAGAGGCTACAGTCCGGCAGGATATCGGCAATCGCCAGATGAGCGGAGTCCGCCTTGTTGGAAACGTGGGACACGCCATATAGGGAGAGCATCGCCTTGAAACGCTCCGGGAAGGCACCGGTCACCGCCAGTACGAATTTGCCGCTCATGCAGTAGCCGATACACCCCATGGGTCCGACCTTGACCCGGGGCTGCTCATCCAGCCAGCGGATCAGGGCGCGGGTATCGTTGATGATCATGGTATTGCTGTGCGCGTATAGCATATCCATCATGCGCGCGCCCGGATCCTTGATGCCATAGCGGTAATAAAGATTGGGCATGACTGCATAATAGCCCTGGGCGGCAATACGGCGAACGAAGTCATAGAGTTCCTCGCGCACACCCGGCGCATCCATATACAAGACCACGGGCGGAACGGGCCCACCCTCTTTGGGGTAGGCTACGAAACATTCCATGGCGCCGTCATCCGTCGTCACATCGACAAAAGCCTCGTTCAGCAGCAGTGTTTCCGAAGTATCGCTCAACGTTAAGTCTCCCGGAGTTCAAATCATTTAAGTCAGCGCGACAATCGCCCTGTGCGAGACCATTCCATGCACTACCAATGGATAATGAGTGTCTCAGACAACGACTGTCTATAAGCGTTTTCGCGTAAACGGACAGGCTCTGCCGGTCTTTACTTTACCGGCTACTCTACCGGCCTTTACTTTACCGGCCTTTATAGTGCGGTTCACGTTTTTCCAGGAAAGCCTTGCGCGCCTCGCGGCTATCCTCCGATCGGTCGAGAATGCCCGAAGCATTGGCGGTCAACTGCATCGTCGCTTCCAGGCTGGTATCCATCGCGGTACGCATGATGCGCTTGCTGATCCATTGCACCAGTGGCGGACTTTTGATCATGCGCGCGCATAATTCACGGGTTTTGCTTTCCAGCTCCTCGCTGGAATAAAGGTGATTCAACAGACCCCAGCGATATGCCTCTTCCGCTTCCAGAAACCCCCCGGTATAAAACAGCTCCAGCGCCCGGCCCATGCCGACGATGCGCGGCAACAAATACAGTGCGCCGTTTTCGGGGATCTGGCCAACGTTCTGGTAGGTAAAAAAGCGGGTGTTTTCACATCCCAACCGAATATCGCAGTGCAGGGCCATATCGAGACCGGCCCCGACCGCCGCGCCGTTGACCATGGCGATGGTCGGCTTGCGGATCATGGAAATATCCCGAAACAGAGGCGTGAAATGCTCACTGAAATGTTGCCGTGCGCCATCGACGCCGGGGTCACTTAGTTGTTCAGTGGACCGGGACTTCATGTCGGCGCCCGCGCAGAAAGCCTTGCCAACACCGGTTAATACGATCACCCGGATATTGGGATCGGCATCACCGGCGCGCATGTACTCCCCCACCTTGGCCATGGTGGAATCTGGCTCGGCCAGTCCGTGGAGGGCATTCAGACGATCAGGCCGGTTGAACTTGATCCACAGGATGCCGTTGTCTTCCGGCTCGTAGCATAGATAATCCACCAGTTGCGGCTGCATCTTTCCTCCTCCTACCCAGTCTCAAAATACCCGGTCAAACCTCCACCGGCGCACTCGCCATCATTGCCAGTTGGCGCCGATTGCCTCGCCAGTACGGTGTTGGGAACTCAGGACGCCCGCGTATCCTTTTTCAGCGCCTTGCAGTTATCCGCCCAGTCATAGCCCGCGGACAGGCGCTGAAAACGCTTGTCGATAAACTTGCGCATGGAGGGGTCGGTGAAGATGTAGGGCTGGTCTTCGAGGATGGCTTCCAGCACCTGCTCGCCGACGATATCGGGGTCCAGACCCTTACCGAGCATTTCCGTATTGGCCTCGAGGTCTCGAGCCTCGCGGGGACCCCCGTAGCGTTGCTGACGATTGCGGGTGCCACTGGCGATATTGGTAGCCACTACCCCGGGACAAAGCACGGAAACACCCAGATTATCGTCCCGGTGCTCCTCCATCATGGTTTCCATAATCGCCACGACCGCGAACTTGGTCGCGTTGTAGGGCCCCATGTAGCGAAAACTGACCATCCCCGCCATCGACGCGGTACTCATTACGTGCCCGCCTTCACCGTGGGACTCGATCAGCGGCACAAAAGCCCGCAAACCGTGGATCACCCCCCACAGATTGACATCCATCACCCATCGCCAGTTCTCCATGGAGCATTTCTCCGACTTGCCACTGACACCAATCCCGGCGTTATTGCACAGGACATGGACTTTGCCAAAAGTCTTGATGGTGGCATCGGCCGCGGCAAACATGGAATCCTGGTCAGCGACATCCACCACCACGCCCGCCACCTGGTGGCCTTTGAGTCTGAGTTCGGCCACTGTGGCATCCAGCGCCCCTTTTTCTATGTCGCCGATCATGACCTTCATACCCGCCTTGCAAAAAGCCCTGGCCATACCCAGCCCCATGCCACTGGCACCGCCGGTGATAAAGGCGACCTTTCCCGCTACATCTTTCATATTTTTGTCTCTAGCTAAAAAGAATATTCCGTGAAAAAGCGGGAGCTTAATCCACGGACGTCCCTAAAGCCATTCCCGAAGCCTGGTGGTCCGGGCGACCGCTGCCCGGGGCAATCCCCTCGCTTGCATGCCTGGCTGAACCGGCCGCCACGAAACCCTTTGACGAAACCCTTGAGCAGCCAGCCTGTCCGGCAGTTCGGCTATTTATTTCAGACCAGTAGAACAACTGCCTAGAGACTGCTACCTGTCCTCTTCCGGTTGCCACGAGACTGATCACTGGCGCGACCGAAGCGCAACAGCTTACCCGGTGTCGCGGCAGTACACTCCCCGTCCTTAAAGGTTACCTCACCGTTAACCATGATGTAGCGATAACCTTCGGCGTACTGCACGAGACGCCAGGCGCCGCCGGGAAAATCGTATTTCACTTCCGGTCGATCCGGCGTTACCTTCAGGTTCCGGTAGTCGTAGACCAGAATATCGGCCGGAGCGCCCGCCACGAGAGTGCCTCTGTCTTTAAACCCGGCACACCTGGCGGGCAGCGCGGAAAGTCGGTAATGAGCTTCTTCCAGGCTCAGCATGCCATCCCGGCGCACCATATTGACGAGGAAATCCGTGGGATATTTACCAGCGGTAATAAACTTGGTATGCGCTCCGCCATCGGAAACCCCGGGAATGGTGAACTCAGCGTCGAGGATTTCCTTGTTATAGCCGGGATGCTCGTTAAAGGAGCGATGATGAAAAACGGTTTTCAGCTCCTCGCTGATTATCAGATCGAGCAAGGCATCGATCACATGCTTACCTTCCTGCTCGGCGATCTCGTGGAGATACCTGCCCTCGTATTTTTTGTTTTCCGGGCGGAAGGTCTGATCGACTCTGAAATCCTGAACCGGGCCAGTGACCGATGGAATTCTTCCGGCATCAAATTGATTGCGTAGATGCCGGCGGTTTTCCCCGTTTTGCATCGCCTCGATACGTTCCTTCACCGTGCCCAGCGTTACCTCCCGCCAGGCCCGGCTACCATCCAGCAGGTTGTATTCGTCAAAGGAAAAATATTCTTCATTACCGTTAAAAATAGCCATTCCCCAGATATTGTCATTGCCGCGATCACGGGTGCGGTGCATCCAGCCGAGAATCTTGCGAAAGGAATCCGGCACCTTGTCGTGGGATTGAATGGCGTTGTACAAAATGGGTTTGCCACTGACCTGGGCCAGTTTCTCGACAAAGCGCAGCCCCCCGGTCTGGGTGAGCTGAATCGCGCCTTCCTCACGCCGGGCCAACACTTCGGCAAAGGCCAGACACAGGTCATCGGACATTTCATCGGTGACCATGGGCGTGCCGTCATAGTCCCGCTGTGCCGAAGCCTTTCCCAGTCGCTGTACCGACCAGCCGCAAGCGCCGGCATCCAGGCCCTCCTCCAGCAGGCGACACATCTCGGCAATTTCCGCTGGCGTCGGCTCCCGATTTTTGGCGTCTTCCAGACCCATCACGGTAATCATAATGGGGCTGATAGGCACATAACTCAGCACATTAACTCCCAGGGGAATGCGCTCGAGATGATCGAGCCATTCGGGAAATGTCTCCCAGTCCCATTTCATGCCGAGTTTCATGGACTCAAAAGGAATCGCTTCCACCCGCGACATCATCAGCATGGCGCGTTCGCGCAATTCCGGAGCGACAGGCGCAAAACCAAAGCCACAGTTACCGATGGCGATCGAGGTCACGCCGTGCCAACCGGAAAGCGTCGCGTAGGGATCCCACTGTATCTGCGCATCGTAGTGGGTGTGCAAATCGATAAAACCCGGACATACGTGCAAGCCCCGGGCATCGATCACTTCAAGCGCGAAAACCGGGTCAATGTTTCCCTTCCGGTCAATCTCGGTGATGTAACCATCCTTGATGCCGAGATCGCCGATAAAGCGCGACTGGCCCGTGCCGTCGAATATCACCCCACCCTTTATCACGGTATCAAATTGCGCCATAACAGCCTCCATATTGTTTTGATTTTCAATATAGTACATCCTATTATTAAATTTAATTCTAAATACTGGCCGCCGCCTCCTTGAAGCGCCGGGCAGCATCGATATGCTGATCCGGGGTGTAATCGGCATACATCGTCCAACAGCCCAGGTGCGTGGCGCCCAGGTCTTTCCAGGCATTCATTTCCTTGCGCCATTGCTCCGGCGAGCGTTCCAGTTTGTCTTCCGGCTTCTGGTTCCGACCGGCCAGTACCTTGGCATTATTGACGGTGATCCAGGCTTCAATACCGATGTCGCCGCGCTGGCGCCCGGCCGCCTCTACATAGCCCCAGAATTTCTCCATCATATGCCTGCCGGCATCGTCGGGTTGGAAAAATGAAAACCAGCCGTCTCCCATGCGGGCAATGCGTTTGACCATGGCATCGGCCCAGCCGCCCATCCAGATGGGAATGGTTTTGTTGACCGGCAAGGGGTTGAGACCAGCCTCGATAATGGTGTCCCATTTGCCCTCAAAGTTGACCAGGTCCTTCGACCATAACTCTTTTAGCAGCGCGATCTGTTCTTCTATGCGTTTGCCGCGAGAGGTGAAATCCTGACCCAGACACTGATACTCGACCTGATTCCAGCCGATACCCAGACCAAGCCGCAGGCGATTGCCTCCCGTCAACACGTCCACTTCCGCCGCCTGTTTGGCCAGCAGCGCGGTCTGTCGCTGGGGCGCGATTACGATGCCCGTGGCCAGTTCGATGCGTTTGGTGAGTGCCGCCAGGTAGCCCAAAAGAACGAACGGTTCGTGGAACTGAAATTCGTGGGTGTAAGGTCCCCACAGTTCATGCTTGGTCGGGTCCGCGCCCAGCACGTGATCAAAGACCACCAAGTGGTCGTAACCCAGGTCCTCGATGGCCTGGGTGTAATCGCGGATAGCGATGGGATCGGTGCCGATTTCGGTAATTGGAAAGATTGCACCCAGTTTCATACTCATCCCCTGGAACTGTTGTTATATTTTGGATACCGGCCGTCATGCCTGGCACCGCACTTTAAAGCCCGCTGCCTAGACGCTACGCAATCGGGGGCTAAGCGGAAGGATAAAGACCTTAGCGGCGGCGTTTTGTGGATACTGAGAAATAGTCTAGTCTGTTTTTGCACGGATCGCCTGCTAATCAGATTGCGGACCCAAATGAGTCCCCGGCGCCAGGCGAAATTAAAAGAGTAATGATCACCAGGGGAGCCGACAGGATGGCGAGATTGAGCAACAAAGTGGCACTGATTACCGGGGCGGGAGTCGGTATTGGCCGGGCCACGGCGAGGCTCTTTGCCGCCGAAGGCGCGAGCGTGGTGATCGCTGAACTAAATCCGAAAACCGGTCGGGCGGTGGCCAGGGAGCTCTCCGACCAGGGCGCGCCAGCGCGGTTCGTGGCCACCGATGTCAGTGATGGGGCCAGCGTCGAAGACACGGTCAGGCAAACCTTATCCCGGTTTGGCCGCCTCGATATCCTGCACAACTGCGCCGGCGGCTCCATACCGGAGGATGCTCCGGTGGACACGGTGGATTGGCGGGTCTGGGATCACACCATGGCGCTGGACCTCAAAGGCACTATGTTGTGCTGTCGCCACGCCATTCCGGCCATGAGGGACAGCGGCGGAGGCGCCATCGTCAATATGGCTTCGGTGGTCGCCTTGCAGGGTACCAGCCTGCATATCTACTCGACCGCCAAAGGCGGCATCATATCGCTAACCAAATCGCTGGCATCCAGCTACGCCAGGGACAATATTCGCGCCAACGCCATCTGCCCCGGTATCGTGCTCACCGACCGGGTCAAAAGCCGCTTTGGCGACAAACTCGACCAGCTGGAAGCAGGCGCGGGGCAAGTATTGTCGACCTTTCGCATGGAAAAATACCCTTTTGGAATCGGTCAGCCCGAAGATATCGCCCAGATCGCCCTGTTCCTGGCCTCGAATGAATCGCGCATGATCAACGGCGCCGCCATTGCCGCGGATGGCGGGATGTCAGCTTACTAGACAGCGTGAAACAATGACGTAAATAAGCTTTGCAGGAGTCACGCAATGAAGCTGGGTCTCAGCCTCGGTTATTCGGGCGCACATATGAAGTTACCGGTAAAAATGGTGCAACGGGCGGAAGCATTGGGCTTCGATTCGGTGTGGACAGCAGAGGCCTACGGCTCGGATGCCATCTCACCCCTGGGCTATCTGGCAGCCTGTACACAGCGGATCCGCCTGGGCGCGGGAATTTTGCAGATTGCCGCCCGCACCCCCACCGCGGCGGCCATGGGCATGGCCACGGTCGATGCCCTGGCCGGAGGCAACCGGGCCATCGCCGGGCTTGGCATGTCCGGCCCGCAGATTGTCGAAGGCTGGTATGGTCAGCCCTGGGGCAAACCCTACTGGCGGCTGAGGGATTACGTCACCATTATGCGCAAGACTTTCAAGCGGGAAGCGCCCGTCAGCCACGAGGGACGGGAAATATCCCTCCCCTTCACCGGCGAAGGCGCGCTCGGTATCGGCAAGCCCCTGAAGTCGATTCTGCATATGAATCCGGATATCCCCATCTGGCTGGGCACCGCCACCGAAACCAATGTCCGCCTGACCGCGGAACTGGCCGACGGCTGGCTACCCCTGAATTTCGTCCCGGGCAGCATGAAGACCTACGGCCCCTGGCTGGAGCAGGGTTTTGCCCGTGCCGGGGGTGGCAAATCCTTCAGGAATTTTGAGATTCAGCCGGGGCTGCCCGTGTTGATTACCCCCGACGTGAAATCAGCCCTGGCCCGCATCAAGCCCAATGTCGCCCTCTACGTGGGCGGCATGGGCCACCGGGACAAGAATTTTCACAATGACATGATGGCCCTGCGCGGCTATCCCGATGAGGCCAAACGCATTCAGGAATTGTACCTTGCGGGCCATAAGAAAGAAGCGGCGGAAACCGTGCCGGATGAATACTGCGACGAGCAGGCCCTGATAGGGCCGAAGGATCGTATTCGCAAGCGCTACCCCGCCTGGGCCGACTGCGGCGCCACTGGCCTGACCATCAGCACACCCCAGGAAGAGGCGCTGGAACTGATGGCGGATCTGGCCGGCACCAGAAACCAAAACGCCGCTTAGGCGCTGCTATCCCGACCCGGCGCGGATACCGGCGGCAGGACAGCAGAGCTTGCTTGCGCGGTGACAAGCGGCAACGACAATGGTAGCCTGATTGATAACTATTATTGTTTATAAGTGCTGCATGCGGATACATCAGGTCAAGGGCCGGCACGTCAACAGCTATATCATTGAAGAGGCTCACGGCATGGCCGTAGTCGACGTCGCCTGGCGCGGCGAGAAGTACGTACTCGGCTATATCCGCGAGGTGCTCAAGAGAGATCCGGAAGAAGTCCAGCTGGTGCTCTGTACCCATGGCGATCCCGACCACAGTGGCGGTATTGTAATACTCGCCGCCGCTTGTCGCGCCCAATTGGCCATCCCCTATGCCACCCAGTCAATCAGGCTGAAGTTTCTGAACGACCCCGCAGGCATTCTTTTTCGCCTGGTCACCTCCTTTCGCGAAGGCCTCAGACCCCGGGCCTGGACCATGTACGCAAACCCCAGGCGCGACGCCAAAGCAAAACAACTGCCCAGCTACCAGCCCGACACCAGCGCCGATTACGACAATTTTGACCGCAAACCCAACCACCGCTTGAAGCACCTTAGCACCCTGCCGGGCTTTCCCGACTGGCGTGTCATACACACGCCTGGACACTCCTGGGACAGCTGCTGCTATATCCACGAACCCACGCATTCACTGATCAGCGGCGACACCCTTCTGGGCAGCGTCAAGAAGGGCCAGTTGATGGCACCGTCGATATTTTCCAATCCCATCCAGATGCGACAGACCATCAGGCAGCTGAAAGCCCTGGATCCGGCCGCGGTTTATCCCGGGCACGGCGGGATTTTTCAGGGCGTAGATCTATTAAAGCATTTTTGATGGCCGGGTCGGTGACCGACCAGGCCCATCGGACCGGGGTAAAACAACTCCTGGGCTAACACCGGAACGACTTTTGTCGCTATTCCGCGGCCAGAACTGGCCGGACAGCTGGAGCTGGCGTTTCCACCTTCGAGTCATCATTGTGGTCGACAGGCTCATCCGCCGGTTTGGGCCCTAACCTGGCGGGAATCAAAAAGGCCAGCAGCAGTAAAGGCACCACACCGAGGATGCACACCATGAAGGTGTCATTGATCCCCAGCGTTGAGGCCTGGATGGTCGCCAGATGGTCGGCAATCGCCCACATGGCGTCCTCGTTACCACCAGTGAGTTGCTCCAGCGGCTGAAAGGCGATGCCCTTGTCAGCACTCGCCGGATTCAGGTCCTCGACCATGCGCGAGCGGTGAAAAGCGGTGCGCGACTGCCAGATCGTAATTCCTACAGCGATGCCGACACTGGTGGCCACGGAGCGAAAGAAATTAAAAAAACTGGCGGCCGAGACGGTTCTGCCGGGCGATACCGAACCGAGCGAGATTGCCATCAAGGGCGGAAACATCAGGGTAAAGCCGATCCCCATAACCACCCGCGCGCTGATTAGTTGCCTGAAGGTACTGTCGGTGGTGGATGCGGCCTGGAGGTAGATGGCCCACATCATCACCAGAGTGCCGGAAATAACCAGGTATCTTAAATTCAGCCGCGCGATATTCTTGCCCACCAGCATCATGCCGACGATGGGCAGGACACTGGTGCCCGCCATCACCATGCCCGACAGGGTGGCGGTATAGCCGAGGGCAGTCTGCATCCAGATCGGATAGAGCACCGTGCTGGCGAAATAGGTCAGATTGAAAATCACACCCATGACCGACGCGACCACGAATACCGGGATCTTGAACAGGCTGTAATCGATGATGGGATGGGGCTCGCGGCGCTCCCAGATGACGTAGGCGATCAACGCGATCACCGCGATATTCACCATTACCCTGATCCCCGGTGAGGCCAGCCAATCGAGTTCGTGGCCTTTATCCAGCACCAGCTGAAACAGCAATACGGTAATCGCCAGCAGCAGCATCCCGACACCATCGACAGGCACTTTCTGAATCCGGGTTTCCATATGCCGCATGCTGGTCCAGACGATCCAGGCGGCCGCAATGCCGATGGGAATATTTAAGTAGAAAATCCATGGCCAACCAATCCGGTCGGTGATGATGCCACCGAGGATGGGGCCCAGCACCGGCGCAATGGTGGACGCGATACTCCACAAGCCAATCGCGGTGCCGTGTTTATCCGGAGGAAAGATACGCAGCAGGACGGTCTGCGAAAGCGGCACAATCAGGCCGCTGGACAAGCCCTGCAGGGCACGAAAAAACACCAGCGTTTCGATGTTATTGCTAATCCCGCACAGCCAGGATGTCAGCGCGAACATCAATACCGAAACCGTGAAAGTACGGACTTCACCGTAACGTTTGCAGACCCAGGGGCTGAGCGGCAGAACGATGGCCAGACAGACGCTGTAGGTGGTCAGCACCCAGGTGCCCTGGGAAGGGGATGCGCCCAAAGTTCCAGATATGGACGGGACGGCCACCACCGCGATGGTGAGATCCAGTACGTTCATAAAGTTGGCCGCGGTGATGGCGAAAGCCGTCAATAGCAGTGGCAGCCGGGTGCTTGGGACTGCCGGGCTTGTAGCTGGTGTCGTCATAAGTATGGCTGATCTGAGTCGGGCGAAAAAACCTGGGTAGCACCGCGATGGGCAGGTCGCGCTTCCAGCGCAGGAGGAGACACTAATGAGACATGGTTGACATGTCAACAATTATCTTGCAGCAGCTAATGACTCGATCCCACCGGCTAAGAAGCTGCCAGGATCTATCACTGTACCCGTGGCCCCTACCGACAGCGATTGGTGCAGGGCCTTATTTGGCGGGACATCGAATATTGAATAAAGTTGCCCCTATTAGACAGCATCGAATTACCTGGGCGCTAAAAACGTCTACACACCATTGAGTTAATGATGAGGGCGGAGACGGGCACGACAATAAGCACTTGCGAGCTTCGGCTTCAAAAGCTCCACATTTATCTCTATAACCTCCCGGTCGTACTCCCAGCGAGCCAATCGATTTCTCCTGGGTGGCACTACCCTCCATACCCAACTCAAATACCAACTGACGCGTTTCGTCGCCCTCATAGGCTTTATCCATAATCACTTTGGCGCCATCCCAGCCACGGTTTTCAAGTGTTTTCAGGAGCTTGCGGCCTTCAGGCGCATCACCGGCCTGACCGGGAGACAGGGAGACAGGGAGACAGGGAGACAGGGAGACAGGGAGACAGGGAAAACGCTACCGCTCGATGGTGGCCGGCTGCAACCCTATGAATTTTGGTGGTCCATCCGCCCCGCGACTTGCCGATAGATTGAGGACCGTTTTTTTTTAATGCACCCGTGCCATCCGAATGGACTTTCACCGCCGTGGAGTCTAGCGATACAGGGTCCACCTGAATAATACGCGCTCCAAAACGCCCTGTTTGGCCCATCGTTTGGCTCGCATGTAGATGCTATGCCATCGGCCAAATCGCTTGGGCAAGCCACACCATTTGCAGCCCTGCTCAGCGACGCACAGAATGGCGTTAACCACTTGTAAATTAGATATTTTTACGTTGCCTCGTGGTACCGGAAGCAACGGCTCGATAATCTGGTATTGCTGCAATGTGATTTCCATGCGGCAATTATCGCAAAATTTACGTGAACAGGCCCTTAAGCACGCGATGAAATAGCTGTCAATTTTGTGCAATCAGCATTTCGCCAAACAAAGCGATACAGAAACCCAGCACGGCGCCCAGTGGAGGTGCCCAGCGTTTGTTGAGGCGGCTTTGCGGTGCAATATCCTGGAAAATCAAATACAGAATACCGCCCGCTGCAAATAACATGATCGAACCTAGCACCGCTGGCTGATCCGACAAAAAGAAAAAGCCGCTGACACCCGCTATTGGTCCTATAACGACGAGGGCGGTCATTATCCGCAGGGTTTTCTCCGGGTTGTCGTTATATCTAGGCACCAGTTCCCGATAAGCATTAAAACCCTCCGGCAGATTTTGCAAGCCAATAAGCAGCGCCAGTAAAGGTGCGGTGGGCGAATCCAGGGCGACCAGTCCGCCCAAAGCAAGCGCCTCGGGCAGGTAGTCCAATATCATGCCGGTCAGCTGCGGGAGTTCGTGCCGTCTTAAACCCAAACCCCTCTCAATGACAAAAAAGGACAACCCGCCCGCGAGAAAAACAGGGATTGCAAACAGGGAACCGGAAACGTTGGCAATGCCCTCCGGGACCAGCACGACGGTTACCCCACCCAGTAAGATACCGCCACCCAGGGCGATGGCAAAATGGCGTAATTCCCGCTCCAGCCAATGGGGTCTGATCTGCTCAAAGCTTGCAATCAAGCCGCCGATAGGTATGCAGACCCCCGCTGCGCCAGTGAGCAGCACAATTGTAAACACTTCTGACATGCGGTAATCGCTCTCTCCCACCGCGACTGAAAACAAGTCTTCGGTTTATATCTTTATTTGAGCATCAGGCATTGGCCGGCTACTATCGAGGCAATGGAATACCCTACAGTGGTTTTTGTTAACTTTTATTCTATCCAGTGGCAATCTTTCGCCTACCGGGTATTTTTGACCAGAAGTTTTCCGATAATGACAACAGCGCCCGAAAAATCAGAGGACTCAGGTGAGCGCGATTAATCCCAGCACCGCGCGACAGCCGCCCGTCGGCCGCATTAGCGAAATTCACGGCCCCGTCGTGGTCATTGTCTGCGATCGACCGCCGCGGCTCAATCAATCTCTCTACGCCTCTATCGATCATGTCAATTATTTATTCGAGGTCCATCAACACCTGGATCAAAACCACGTCCGCGCAATCACGCTGCACCGAACGGCGGGTTTACAGCGCGGAACCCCGGTATACGACACCGGCGCGCCACTGCATGTGCCTGTCTCGCCGACCTGCCTGGGTCGCTTGCTCAATGTTTTTGGACAAGCGCTGGATGACGGCGCACCGTTGCCGCAGCGGGAGTTTCGCAACGTCCACAGTCGACCGGCACCGCTCGCCGAGGCCGTCGCCGCCAGTGGCGTTCTCGAAACCGGAATCAAGGTGATCGACCTGCTGTGCCCTTTTATCAGGGGCGGCAAGACCGGGCTGTTTGGCGGCGCCGGTGTCGGCAAGACCGTACTGGTCATGGAGTTTATGCACGCCATCACCAGCCTGCACCGGGGCGTATCAGTCTTTGCCGGCGTCGGCGAACGGACCCGCGAGGGCCACGAACTCTGGCATGAAATGCGCGAGGCCGGCGTGATGCCGCAAACCCTGATGATATTCGGGCAGATGGATGAATCGCCGGGCGTGCGCTTTCGGGTCGGCCTGTCAGCGCTCACCTACGCGGAATACCTGCGCGACTCGCTGCACAGAGAAGTCCTGTTTGTCATGGACAATGTGTTCCGCTTCGTGCAGGCCGGCAGTGAAATCTCTAGCCTGCTCGGCCGCATGCCGGCCACCGTGGGCTACCAGCCGACTTTGATCTCTGAGGTGGCGGAAATGCAGGACCGCATTCAATCCACCAGAAAAGGCACCATCACCTCGGTGCAGGCCGTCTATGTGCCGGCCGACGACATGACCGATCCGGCGGTCAGCGCCATCCTCAGCCATCTGGACACCACGGTCATCCTGTCACGGGCTCAGGCCGGCAAGGGGATTTATCCGGCAGTCGACCCCCTGCAATCGGGCAGCAAACTGATGGATCGCCACACCCTGGGCAAACGCCACTACGATATCGCCGAAGGTGTGCGCGGCCATCTGGCGCGCTACCGCGAACTGGAGGACATCATCACCATGCTCGGTATCGAAGAATTATCCCCCGCGGACCGGCGCATTGTTATGAGGGCCCGCAAACTGCAGCGTTATCTGACACAGCCCTTTAGCGTTATCACTTCGCGCACCGGCATCAGGGGCATGTCAGTACCCCTCGGCAGCACGCTGGATGACTGCGAGGGCTTTTTACTGGGACGTTTTGATGATCTGCCCGAAGAACACTGCTATATGCGCGGAGCCATGGACTGATGCCGGCAAACACACTGAGCGACCGCGCCAGCCCGTGAAAAATGCGGACCTCGGCAGCGTCGGCAGAGCTGATTTCTTTAGCCTGCATTTACTGGGTGCCGATCGACGTGAGCGGATCGATCGGGTCACCAGCTTTGTCGGTGAAGATGAATCCGGCAGCTTCGGTATCCTCGCCGGCCACACGCGATTGATGACATCACTGGTATTCGGGCTGGCGCGCTTTCGTATCGGCGACGATTCATGGCGCTATCTTGCCATGCCCGGCGCCCTACTCTATTTTATCGACAATGAACTGTCTATCAGTACCGAGCGCTATATTATCAGCGATGACTACGAAAAAATCAGCACCCTGCTGGAGCGGCAGCTGGTCGCTGAACAAGCCGCTCGATCCGAGATAAAAAGGAGTCTGCAGCAGATGGAACAGGAACTGCTGAAACGCCTGTGGCAAGGTGATCGCGACGGGAAGTCACTGCTTTGAATACGGAACAGAGCTCGCAAAAAAACCGGCAGCTGCAAAAAAAAGTGGCGGATCAGGCCCGGCGCATGAAGCGGGCGGAAGAGAACCAGCCGACGCTGATGTCACAGACCGCCTATATTGGCACTCTGGGCTTGCTTTTTGTGCTGCCGGTGATCGCCGGCGCCTACTTCGGACGCTGGCTCGACAACCATGCTGCGGGCTATTCGATCCGCTGGACCATGGCCATGCTGTTTGCCGGCATCATTATCGGCGCGGTAAATGCCTATCTGTTTATCCGCGAAAGGGAATAGGCGATGGAACAGGGCGATATAAGCATTAATGTGCTGTTCCAGTTCGGCCCGCTGGCATTCACTAGTACCGTGCTGACCACCTGGGCCATTATGGCGGTCAGCGCAACGCTGGCCTGGCTGACCGCCCGCTCGCTGACGCTGCAACCGGGGCCGGTGCAAACGGTGGCCGAAGGCGTGGTCGGTATCATCGAAACGGCCATTGCCGACGTCGCACCGGAACACGCCAGGCAGCTGCTGCCCTTCATCGGCACGCTCTGGCTGTTTCTGATTATCGCCAATCTCAGCGGCCTGATACCCGGTGTTCACTCGCCGACCCGCGACATTTCGGCCACCTCGGCGCTGGCCATTTTGGTGTTTTTCTCCACCCACTGGTTCGGGATCCGCGCCAGCGGTATTAAAGACTATCTGCGCCACTATCTGCGCCCCAGCCCCTTGATGCTGCCCTTCCACATCATCAGCGAAATCACCCGTACGGTCGCCCTGGCGATACGGCTGTTCGGCAATATGATGAGCCTGGAAATGACCGCGCTGCTGATCCTGCTGGTGGCCGGCCTCCTGGCTCCGATCCCCATCCTTATGCTGCATATCATAGAAGCCCTGGTGCAGGCCTATATCTTCGGCATGTTGGCGCTGATCTTTGTCGCCGGCGGTATACAATCGCAGCAGATCAGCCGTCAAAAACAACCTGGACACCAAGCAACCGGAGGGGATATTTAATGCCCGAACTAGCGACCTTCAGCACCGTTTCCACCGTAGTGGCAGTTCTCGGCATCGCCATCGGCGTACTGCTGCCCGCCTTCGCCATGGGCCGGGCAATCAGCAGCGCCCTGGAGGCGCTGGCCCGTCAACCGGAGGCCGAGCGCTCCATTATGCGCACCCTGTTTATCGGTCTGGCAATGATCGAATCCCTGGCGATCTACGTGTTGGTGGTGGTGCTGATTGTGCTGTTCCGCAACCCACTGCTGGAATATCTGCTGAAATAATGAACCGCGCCACAGCCCTCTGCCACACCCCCAGTTGCTCGCCGCAGCGGTAGCGGGATCGAGCCGAGGATTACCCGTTTGGAACTGAATACTTCCACCTTTATTCTCGAAATTGCTAACTTCCTGATTCTGGTGTGGATCCTCAAACGCTTTTTCTACCAGCCGGTGCTGGACATCATCGCGCGGCGCCAGGCCAGTATCGAAGCAACCTTGGCAGAGGCAAATGCCGTGCGCAGTGAGGCCCGGGAACAGCAACATCGGTACCAAGATCGTCTGGCCGACTGGGAGCGGGAAAAACAGACGGCGCAGGGAGAACTGGACAGCGAAATCCGCCGGCAGCGGGAGCAGCAGCTTGCCGATCTGGAAAGTGATCTCGCAATGGTGCGGGAAAAAGAGCTGGTGCTCGTGCAGCGCAAACTCGAGGGCGAACGACAACAGCTGGTTGACAGCGCGCTGCAACAGAGCGCCCGGTTTGCCACTCAACTGTTGTCCGCCGCGGCCGGGCCGGAAGTGGAACGCGGCCTGATCCGGCTGTTGCTGGATGAGCTGAATAAGTTGCCGGCCGAGCAGCGGGAGAAATTGCGCACGGTAAACAATGCGACCGCCGATAAAACCGTCATCACCAGCGCCTATGCACTCGATCAACCTACGCGCCGGGCTCTGGAAAAACTTTGCAGGGAAATCCTGCCGACAAACGACGAATTCCACTATCAGCAGGACCCGGCCATCCTCGCCGGTGTGCGCATTGACCTGGGCTCCTGGGTGCTGGGCGCCAATCTCCAGGATGAACTGAACGGCTTCACCGGATTGCAACGTGACACCTGAACGCTCCAACGGCGCCGGCTGGCTCACAGAGCGGGCGGGGTGGCTGAAGCAATATCGGCCCGGTCTGCGAATCACTGAGCAGGGCACCGTGGTGTCCGTCGGCGATGGGATCGTGTGGATTAGTGGCCTGCCCTCGGTGGCGATGGAAGATCTGCTCGTGTTTGAGGACGACAGCTGGGCCATGGTGTTCGATCTGAACGAGGAACTGGTAGGCGCGGTCCTGTTACAGGAAAATGAAGGCCTCTCCGCGGGGACGAGGGTATTCCGATCGCACAACATCCTGAGTCTGCCGGTGGGCGATGCCCTGATCGGGCGCGTCATTGATCCGCTGGGCCTGCCCCTGGATGGCGGCGAGCCGCCCGACTGCGACACCCGCCTGCCGTTGGAAAGACCGTCCCCACCCATTACGGCGCGGGACTTTGTCCACCGGCCCCTGTATTCGGGTATTAGAGTCATCGACACCCTGATCCCCATCGGCAAGGGACAGCGACAACTGCTGATCGGCGACGAGGGCCTGGGGCGCAGTTCCGTCGCGCTGGATACGGTTATCAATCAGCGCGACAAGTCCGTGCTTTGCGTTTACGTGTTGATCGCTCAAAAACGCTCCAGCGTAGTCAACACCATCACCACGCTGCGCCGTTACGGCGCCCTCGACTACACCGCTGTTGTGGTGGCCGAGGCCACTGCCCTGCCGGGCCTGCAGTACCTGGCGCCCTTTGCCGGCTGCGCCGTCGCCGAATACTGGATGCAACAGGGCGGGGATACCCTGGTGGTTTACGATGATCTGGCCACTCACGCGAAGACCTATCGCGAATTGTCGCTGTTACTGCGCAGGCCACCGGGCCGGGAGGCCTATCCCGGTGATATCTTTTCTGTCCACGCGCGCCTGCTGGAGCGCGCCACCTCCCTGAACCCGGCGCACGGCGGTGGCAGTATGACCGCCCTGCCCATCGTCGAAACCAAGCAGGGGGAAATCGCCGCCTATATCCCCACCAACCTGATCTCCATCACCGATGGACAACTCTATCTGGAGCGTACCCTGTTCGCCGCCGGCTTTCGCCCCGCCGTCGATATCGCCAAGTCGGTGTCCCGCATCGGCGGCAAGGCGCAACACGATTGCATCAAGATGGAAGCCGGGCGCATGAAGCTCGACTACCTCCAGTTTCTGGAGTTGGAAGCCTTTACCCGTTTTGGCGCCCGCCTCGAAACCACGATGGAACGAGCTATTCAGCGCGGGCGGGTACTGCGGGAAATTTTTAAACAGGACCGTCTCTGCCCGCAGAGTATCGAATTCCAGATGGCCTGGCTGGTGGCCTTTAACGAAGGTTATCTCGACGATGTGGCGGTGGAGGATATCGCTCCGCTGTTGCTCAGACTGGAACACTGGACCGGATCCAGCACACTGTCGCTGGACAGCCTCCGCGAGCAGTGGCGGGACGCAGTAGCGGATTTTTTCGGGCAAAGCATTGGAAATCGGCCCCGGTCATGAGCCGGCGTCGCGAACTCGAACAACACCGACACAGGATCAGCGAGATCCGCGAAATTCTCGGCGCCATGAAGTCGCTGGCCTTTATGGAAACACGCAAACTCGCCGATTTGCTCGACGCCCGGCGCAGTGCACTCGCCCACCTCAGCGCTGTGGCCGAGGATTTTTTCAGTTTTCATTCGGCAACGCTGCCGGCGCCCGGGAAAACCACACCGGTGTATCTGCTGCTCGGCAGCGAGCGGGGGTTTTGCGGAGATTTCAATGAATCGCTAGCGCTTGCGATGGAGGCTGAGCTCCGCAAAACTGCGGCCAGCCCGTGGCTAGTCGCCACAGGCACCAAGCTGAACACTCACTTGCCAGCGGATTCCCCGCAAATCATCCGCCTCGGCGGGGCCGCCATGGTCGAGGACACAGAGCGCACACTGGTTGACATTATCGACACGCTGAGCGGCCTGCAAAAACAGCACGGCGATATCGCCCTGACCATTTTCCACCGCGATCCCGAACGGCAAGAGGTACGGTACTCGCCGGTACTACCTCCCTTCCAGTCGTTGCACCCCCCGCCATCGCGCTTTGCCCACCCGCCCCTGCTAAACCTGAGTCCGGAAAAATTCTGCGTCGAGTTAATCGACCGCTATCTGCTCAATACCCTGTATGAGGCCGCCTATCTCTCACTGATGGCAGAAAATCAGCGCAGAGTCACCCACCTGGGGGGTGCGGAGCACCAGTTGGACGATAAATTAGCCGCTCTGCAGCGGCGCGCAAACACGCTGCGCCAGGAGGAAATCACCGAAGAAATCGAAGTGATCCTGCTCAACTCAGTCAATACTGACGGGCGCTCGACAAATCGGCGCGGACGAGGGCGAGATCCGCGATAGGCCACAAACCGCCGCATCCCTCGCTCCCTTGCGACAAAAGGGGCCGAATGCTGTTGTGACCTCTGTGGGCGGGCAGGTAAATCGCCGCACAACAAGCCGACCTAGCCGCCCAGTCCCGGGAAGTCCTCCGTCTACGGCTCACGGCTGTGCGCGGCTTGATCCCCCGCCGCAACCGGCAGGGCCGACAGAATAATCAGGGGCAGCTGACCCCGGTGCCGCGCAAGCCGCAATAGCCATCGGGCACCTTGGCCAGGTACTGCTGGTGATAGTGCTCGGCATAATAGAACGTCGGGGCTGCGCGAATTTCAGTGGTGATCTCTGGATAGTTATTCGCCTTGAGTGAAGCCTGATACTGGTCCCGGCTCGCCAGCGCCTGTTGCAGCTGTTTCTCGCCGTGGCAATAGATGGCGGAGCGGTACTGTGTACCCATATCCATACCCTGGCGCA
>JBECKV010000094.1:0-9626 GCA_040235495.1 Porticoccaceae bacterium | reverse complement strand
CCACTGCCGCAGACGATCGCCACTGGGGTCATTCCAGGGAATACCGCTGGCATGCACCCGGGTTCCCGGTGCCTGGCCGATGATCAACAGGCGCGCACTCGAAGCCGCGCGTAATACCGGACGCGGCTCGCACGGCAGATGGGCCTGGCAATGCCGGCAGGCCCGCACTTCTCGCAGCAGCGCCGGCAGCGCCTGGTCGCTTGAATTTTTCACCCGCTTGCTATCCCCTGTTTGCCGCGCAACAAAATCAGTTGCTATCATCCCTTGCGCCAACCACACCAGATGCAAATGGTTTGCCCGCTGACGTCCGCGTCAGCACAGGTCGATTCCCCCTAACCATGAACGGGCTTTGATCACCCATGTCCGATGGCGGTTTATTTGATATCCCCAAGACCGATGCGCTCGGCCTGAACGACTTCCGCCAGCGCCATATCGGCCCGGACCCCAAGCAAATCAGGGACATGCTGGCCGCACTGGGAGTCACCTCCCTGGAGGAACTCTGCCAGCAGGTGGTGCCGCCATCGATTGTCAGGTCGCGGCCCCTGTCGTTGCCACCAGCGCTGTCGGAGCAGCAAGCCCTGAATCAACTAAAGGCCCTGGCCGAGAAGAATATCCTTAAGCGCTCACTGCTGGGACTGGGCTATTACGGCACCATAACACCGCCGGTCATCCAGCGTAATGTCCTGGAAAATCCCGCATGGTATACCGCTTACACCCCCTATCAGCCAGAAATATCCCAGGGTCGCCTGGAGGGCCTGTTAGTGTATCAGCAGATGATCATGGATCTCAGTGGCATGGCCATGGCCAACGCTTCGATGCTCGACGAAGCCACCGCCGCCGCCGAAGCCATGGCCATGGCTAAACGCTGTTTGCGGAAAAATTCCAGCAGGCGCTTTTTTATTGACCGCCAATGCCTGCCCCAGACCATCGCCGTGGTGACCACCCGCGCCGCGCATTTCGGCTTCGAGCCGGTGGTTGAAGACCTCGAAAATCTTGCCGACATTGCCGCCCGGGGGATATTCGGCTGCCTGCTGCAATACCCCGGTCGCGATGGTCAAGTCCGGAATCTGAGCACTGCCATCGACATTACCCACCACCATGGCGCCCTGGCCATTGTCGCCGCCGATCTAATGAGCCTGGTCCTGCTGAAGTCGCCCGGCGAGATGGGCGCGGACATCGTCGTCGGCAGCAACCAGCGCTTTGGTATTGCCATGGGTTTTGGCGGCCCCCACGCCGGCTATTTCGCCTTTCGTGACGAACACAAGCGCGCCGCGCCCGGACGCATTATTGGCGTATCCATCGACCGCCGGGGCCAACCCGCCCTGCGCATGGCCATGCAAACCCGGGAGCAGCACATTCGCAGGGAAAAGGCCAACTCCAATATCTGTACGGCCCAGGTGCTGTTGGCCCTGCTCAGTGGCTTCTACGCCGTGTACCACGGCCCGGATGGGCTCAAAGCCATCGCTCGGCGCATCCATTTACTGACCCGGCAACTGGCCCAAGGGCTCGAGCAACAGGGTTACCGCCTTCGCTATCAGCACTGGTTCGACACGCTCTGCGTGGTAACACCGAGTCAGCAGATCGCCATCCTGCATGCTGCCGAACAAGCCGGAATCAACCTCCGTGCCGTTAACGACGGCAGCGAGCCCGCGGTTGCCCTTAGCCTGGACGAGGCCTGCGACGAAGCGCTGGTGGACAGGCTGCTCGCTGTTTTCAGCGAGCACATGCCGACCGACACCGGCGATCGCGCGGTGGGCACCGTTGGGCTCGAACCGAGCCTGCTCCGTCAGGACGACATCCTGTGTCACGAAACCTTCCATCGCTACCATAGCGAAACCGAGATGCTTCGCTATCTCAAGCGGCTGGAAAACCGCGACATCAGCCTGGCCGACAGCATGATTCCACTCGGCTCATGCACCATGAAACTCAACGCCACTGCGGAAATGATGCCTATTACCTGGCCTCGGTTCGCGGACCTGCATCCCTTTGCCCCGGCCCATCAGGGTCTGGGCTATCGGCAGCTGTTCAAGGACCTCGAAGCAGCGCTCATGGCCTGCACCGGCTACGATGCCGTCTCCCTCCAGCCCAATGCCGGCTCCCAGGGCGAATACGCGGGTCTGATCGCCATCAGCAAGTACCACCGAAGTCGCGGCGAGACCCGGCGCGAGGTCTGCCTGATTCCGGCCTCGGCCCATGGCACCAACCCCGCCAGCGCCCAGATGGCCGGTATGGAAGTGGTGGTCGTCAAATGCAACGAGCGCGGCGACATCGATCTCGAGGACCTAAGCGCCAAGGCCGAGCAGCACAGTCAACGGTTGGCGGCGATCATGATCACCTACCCCTCCACCCACGGGGTATTCGAAAACCACATCGTTGAAGTGTGCAAGCTTGTCCACAGCCACGGCGGCCAGGTGTATATCGATGGCGCCAATCTCAACGCCATGGTCGGCCTGGCCGACCCGGGCAAGTTCGGCGGTGATGTTTCCCATATCAATCTGCATAAAACCTTTTGCATTCCCCACGGCGGTGGCGGGCCAGGCATGGGGCCAATTGCAGTTGCCTCCCATCTGAAAGCCTTTCTGCCGAGTCATCCCCTGATGCCGGAACTCGCGAGTGGTCAAAACAGTGATATCACCATAGCCGCCGCACCCTGGGGCTCCGCCTCCATCCTGCCCATTGCCTGGATGTATGTCAGGATGATGGGCGCCGAGGGCCTGAAGCGGGCCTCACAGGTCGCCATTCTGAACGCCAACTACATCGCCAAAAAACTCGAAAACCACTACCCGGTGCTCTACACCGGCGTACACGGTTATGTCGCCCACGAATGCATCATCGACATTCGCCCGCTGAAAAGCAGCTGCGGCGTTACCGAGGAGGACATCGCCAAACGACTGATGGATTATGGCTTTCACGGACCGACCATGTCCTTTCCAGTGGCGGGCACCCTGATGATCGAACCGACGGAAAGCGAATCGAAAGGAGAAATGGACCGATTTATTGAGGCGATGGTAAGAATTCGCGGCGAAATCGCCCGTGTTGAAAGCGGTGAATGGAACGAGTTGGACAACCCCCTGAAAAACGCCCCCCATACCCACAACGATGTGCTGGACGAGAACTGGCCCCATCCCTACAGCCGGGAACTGGCGGCGCGACCAGCGCCCTGGTTAAAGGACAATAAGGTCTGGCCGTCGGTCAACCGTATCGATAATGTCCATGGCGACCGAAATCTGGTGTGCGCCTGTCCGCCGCTGTCGGACTATAGGTAAAATCCAGACTGTCAGGATCTAAAATCTGGACTTTCGGGCACATAATTCAAGAGCTTGGCCGCACACCCTCGAGCCAGACGCTACAAGATCGCTCGGGTCACTTGCACAGTGACTGTAATCTGTGAGAACTCAGCTCACTCACTGCGAACTCAACTCAGTGCAAGAACCTGAAGTTGGGGACTTCCCGCTCCTGCCCGGCGACCGCCAGATCGATGGCCAGACAGGCGGCGCAGCCGGAGCAATAATACTCGACAATTTCAACCGGATTTTGCTTGCGGCGACGCAGTACGGTATCCGCCTGATCAAAACAATCCGCCAGATCACGGCGCCGGCTCACCACACCGTGCTTCCAGTCCTGGGACGACGCGCAAAGGGTTTTGCGGCAATGGCAGCAAATCATTTGCCCGGCTTCCCGCCTGACGCCTTCGATCCCGGTGGTGGTGGTAATGTCGGCCAGACTGCCCACCTTGTCCGGAACCAGAGCTAAACGCAGGGCATCGCGGCGTCTCCAACTGGCAACTTCATCAACCACATAGGATTTACCATCACCACCGCTTACCACGACACCATAGAGATTCTCGGCGGCCGCTTTCGATATCAGTGCGTCATTCAGATCGCTCTCGATTTCCGCGGGCGGGCGCAGGAAGGGATCACCCAAACCACCGCCGCCGGAAGCGACGGCGCGGAAAACATCGCCTTCGCACAGGCGCACATTGGTGGTATTGGCCCGCAGACCGGGGTCTTCCTCGCCGCCCAGAAGCGCCTGATGGGCGGGCAGTTTGCCCTGCCGTATCACTTCATCTACCCGAGTGCCCCGCAGTACCCAGCTGGCGCAGGTGCTGCCGGGAAAACCACCGGCAAAACCCTTGCCCGGCACCTCGGTGGCGGTGAGGAAATTCTGCCCCACCAGTGTTTCGCCGGGGCGTACAGTGAAAGCCGCATCCATCCCCATGCCGCCCCGAAAGCGCCCCGCGCCACCTGAATTCTTGTTGATTCGCCGCCAAAGCAGTAGCACCGGGTCGCTCAACTCATAGACCTCGACATCGGCCCAGTTCAGGGACAGTGCCGCCTGCAGACCGTAGTTATCCTGGCCATCGCCAAACGACTGGGCGCCGCCACCGACCCCGCTGCCGGAATCCAGGGGAATAAACACCGAGGGATCGCCATTCTTGTTCTGCCCAAACCACACCGATACCGCAAGCGCCCCTGAAGCCAGGCCCGAGACCCGCTTGCGCAAATCCTCGGATTCCGACAGGGAACAGGCGGCGATAACCGACTCCTGCACCATGCGCGCGACCCGCGCGCCACCGGTGGCATGGGCCGCGGTCACCGGCGCCGGCACCAGGGGATTAGTGATGGTGCCCGGTTCGCCGTGGTCTATTTCCAGGCAGCGCCAGAAACCCTCGTTGAGCGGCACGTCCGGCGCCAGCTGACAGATAATCGGCGCCAGCAGATTGCCTTCGAGACCGGCCTGGGCGGCATTGACGAAGGCGGCGACCTGGGGACAACCGGAAAAGCGAAAATGCAGCTTGCCATCCCGGACCGTCATGTCACAGAACATGGGATACAGTTCGGGCGTGCCACCACCGTCGTATTCGACCCACTCATAGGTTTGATAGCTGCCCTCCGGCAACTGGCGGATCCGGTCGCGAAAGGCCCTCTCGGTGAGATCGATGTTGTAATTCGAATAGGCCCGCAAGCGCTCGTAACCATATTCATCAATCATTTCCCGATAGCGCTCCGAGCCGGTGTTACAGGCGGAAATCAGACTGCGCAGATCGCTGATCAGGGAACGGGGCACCCGGACGTTATTGCTGATAAACCGCACCCACTCCAGGTCGAGCAGGCCATTACGAACGATGCGCGTGCCGGGAAAGCGCAGCGCCTCGGAGTAGACATCCCGCGCCTCGGGGGCAAAGCCACTGATGGCGGAGCCGCCCACATCGCTCATATGGGCGTTGGCGAAGCACCAGCCAACCAGGGTTTCCCGGCCATCGAGGGGATAAAAAATAGGCATGATGATGCCTACGTCGCCCTGGTGGGCGGCGCCCATGTTGTGCGGGTCGTTGCAAATAAAGGCGTCGCCCGGACTAATATCATGCGGACAACGGGCCTCGGCGATGGCCCGCACGCCCAGCCGGGAGCTGGCCAGGTGGTAGAGCAGATAACCGACCACGCCGAGCTGGTTGCAGTCGGCGTCGAACAGAATGGTGGAAAAATCCTTGGATTCGGTCAGCACCGGCGAACCCGAGGTGCGCAGAAGCACCAAACTCATCTCGGAGGCGATGTTGTCGAAGGAGGAGCGAATCACCTCGGCGGTGATGGGATCAAATTCGTTCGGCGCGGCTTTGCCGGCCTGGATCGGCCGGCTGCCAGCGATGGGTGTCGCGGCTCCGTGCCCTGGTTCAATGGCCATGATTTCCCCCTTGCTTTGTTGCGTCCCCCCGGCGAAGGGGCAAGCGTCTACAGGTTTTCATTGTTGACCCGCCTAGCCTAGTAAAATTTATTGCCTTTGCAAATTAAAAAATATGGCGGTCCGGATTAATCGAACAGTCGATACTGATCAGGACCACCAGGGCGATCGGCAAAGCGCACGCCGATACCCAGCAGGCGCACCGGTCGGCGCCGGCGCCGCCAGGCTTCCTGGCACAACGCGCGATAGGCTGACAGGCTCAGGCCGTCGAACTGACGTTCAACAGTGGTCACGGCAAAGTCGTCAAACCGCATTTTCAGGAATGTTCGGACCTTGCCTTCCGGCAGACCCGCTCGATCCAGTCTGTCGTAACGACTCTGTAAACTGGTAAAAAGGCCGTCGAGACGAGCGACACAGGCTTCGCCATCGGCAAGATCCGTGGCAAAGGTGGTTTCCACGCTCAGGGATTTTCGTCGGCGCTCGGTTTTCACCGCGCGCGGGTCCAGACCGCGACACAGCTCGTAAAACCGCTGACCCATGACACCAAAACGCTCACTCAGCACCGCCAACGGCACCGCGCGCAGGTCGTCGCAGGTGAAGACTCCAAGTTGGTGGAGTTTTTTCGCCGTGACTTTACCGACGCCAAAAAGCTTGGCCACCGGCAGCTGGCGGACAAATTCGTCCATCGCGTCCGGCGTGATCACAAACAGTCCGTCGGGCTTATGCCAGTCGCTGGCTATCTTGGCCAGAAACTTGTTGGGCGCCACCCCCGCGGAAATGGTGACACCGACCTGCTGCCGGACCCGCCGACGAATCTCCCGGGCGATCAGGGTGGCGCTGCCGCCAAAGTCGGTGCTGGCGCTGACATCGAGGAAGGCTTCATCCAGGGACAGCGGTTCGACCAGTTGGGTAAATTCCTCGAAGATGGCGCGAATATCGGCCGATACCGCGCGGTATTTCGGAAAATCCGGTGGCATCACCACCAGGGTGGGGCACAGGCGCAGGGCTCGGGCCATGGGCATGGCCGAATGAATACCATAAGCCCGCGCCGCGTAGTTGCAGGTCGCGACCACGCCGCGTCGATCCGGGCGGCCGCCCACCGCCAGCGGCAAAGTCGCCAGCGAGGGGTCGTCTCGCATCTCCACCGCGGCGTAAAAACAATCACAGTCGCAGTGAATGATTTTGCGCGGTTCAGGTCTAGTGGCAGTCATCATCGATCAGGTGATCACACTCACCAAAACCTCGGCGGCCTATTCCGCCTGAGCGTGTTCCTTATCCGGCTCGAGTTCGGGAGTGGGAGCCGGTGCGGGGCTGGTGGTTAGGGGGCTGGGAGCATTCACGGCACCCAGCATGATACCCAGCCAGCGGGTTTCATCATCTCGCTCCAGGGCAATTTTCACCAAAATCGTCAAGGGAATGGACAGTAACATACCCACCGGACCCAACACCCAACCCCAGAACACCAGGGACAGAAACACCACCAGGGGTGACAGATTCAGCCCTTTGCCCATCCAGCGGGGCTCCAGTACGTTGCCGACGCCAACGTTGATCAGGACATAGGCCAGGGCAATGAGCACCACCGTCGCCGGGGACACCTGAAGCAGGGCAAGCAACAGCGCTGGCACGGCCGCGAGGATGGAACCGATGGTGGGCACAAAATTCAGCATAAACGCCAGCAATCCCCACAGCACCGCATAATCCACCCCCAGAACCCAGAGCATCAGCGTCACCAGCACGCCGGTCAGTGCGCTGAGCAGGGTTTTGATACCGAGATAGCGATTGACGGCGCGGGCAAATTCATCCAGCGCCGCCCTGGACGCCGGGCCGCCCCGGGCCTGAACCAGTTTATCGGCAAATCCCACCTCCTCGGCGAGAATAAAAATCACTGTCAGCAGAATCAGAAAGGCATTGGTCATGACATTGCCGAAGGAAGCCAGGGTGTTGCCCGCCATCTGCATGACGACACTGGGGTTTACGGTCTGGCTCCACAACGCCGTATCGATCTCCAGGCCCCGCGCCGCCAGCCAGTTGAGCACCACCCTGCTCATGGCCTGCAGGCGCGCCTGGTACTCGGGCAGGTCGCCGCGAAAGTCCCGAATCGATGCCCCGACGATGGCACCCATCAGCGTTCCCAGAGCGAGCACGGCCAACACAATCAGCGCCAGCGCCAGAGGCCCCGGCGTCCCCAGCGATTTCAGGGCATGTAGCGCGGGCGAAAAAATCAGGGCGATAAAAATCGATAACAAAAACGGCACCAACAGGGCTTCGGCTGCCTTCATACCCGCGACCACGACCACAAAGGCCGCGGCCACGACGATAAAACGCACCACCGGAGACAGTTTATCCATGATCCGCGTCCACTCCTTTCGTTTTCAATTCCTGCAACATGGCTTCCAGTTCCCGCATACCCCGGGGACTAAAAAGATGGGCCCCGCCAGCACCGAGGTATTCCGTTTCCGTCAGTAACTCACAACGTCGTTGAATTTCCCTCAAGGTGGTGTCGTGACGCAGGGGAATACCGATGAATACCTGCCAGTCGTTGTCGGTGGCCTCGCCAGCCAGCACCTGTTCAAACAGGGAGATGAGGTTGGCTGGTTCGAGCCGGTAAACCGGCGTCCCGACCCTGATAAACACCCATACCGCCCCGCAAACCACGATCAGAGTCAAGAGAAAGGTTAGTAGAAAGCTCATGGCCATAGCAGCAATTTAAGCGCCATGGTCAGCGTCACGGCAATGATTATCGGCTGGACGAAACGCGTGCCGCGACGCATGACGGCATTGGAACCCAGGCGGGCGCCTACCATCTGTGCCGCGGACATCACCAGCGCCAGATCCCAGAGGACCTGGCCCGCGCTGACGAAGAGCAGGGCGGATGTACTGTTGATGGTCAGCACCATCACCTTGGTCTGCGCGGTTGCCCCGGGCAGACTGTAGCCGGCCAGCCAGACAAAAAGGAAGGGCAGGATCGAACCCATGCCCGGACCAAAAAAGCCCCCGTAAAAGCCCATGGGCAGGGCCACGGCGCAGGCGAATGACCAGCGACCCAGGCGCGCTTCCCGGGCATCGTCGGAGATGCGCGGTGACAACAGGAAATAGAGTGCGATGGCGATCAATAACACGGGGATCAGCCGCAACAGCAGGTCGTTGCCCACCTGTTGCACCGTCAATGTGCCGATGCTGGAGCCGAGCAGGGCCAGCACGATCGCCGGCAACAGTGCTCGCAGTCGCAGGTGACCATTGCGGAAAAAGTTCCAGGTGGAAGACAGCGTTCCGAGCGCGCTTTGCAATTTATTGGTGGCCAGTGCATTGATCGGCGGCAAACCCGTCCATAGCAACACCGGCAGGGTCAACAGCCCACCGGAGCCAGCAATTGAGGATAGGTATCCCGCGGCCAAGGCAACCGCGGTCAACAAAACCGTAAGTTCAATGGAGAGGCTGACGAGTCGACTCCCGCTGGCGTGAACACCAGCCACATTCTACCATCGTCCCCTGGGGTGACGGGCAACCTGCACCCCGGCTGCCGACATGTTAAATTCCCGGTTCGAGATCTCCCGCGACCAATGTACAGATGCCATGACCGAAGCCCGTCAAGATTCATCCAGCACACAGAGCACATGGAGTCCAACCCGGCTCCTGGGGCCATGGCTAAATCCCAGAAACCCTCGATTCTGGCTCGTCGTGCTGGTTTTACTCTATACCCTCGCCGGCTTTTTTCTGCTGCCTTATCTGGCGAAAAAGGGCATTGTCGATTTTGTGCGGGGCGATCTGGGGCGAGACACTCGCATCGAGAACGTCGAATTTAATCCCTATGTCCTGAGCCTGAAAATCAAGGGCTTGAGTATCGCTGACACCGACGGCATAAAACTGGCGGGCATCGACGAATTGTTTGTCAATTTTCAGTTATCGAGTGTCTTTTACCGAGCCTGGACCTTTGATGAAATCCGTGT
>JBECKV010000182.1:0-9002 GCA_040235495.1 Porticoccaceae bacterium | reverse complement strand
GACGAGCGCCCACCGGTGATATTTCTGATGGGGCCCACCGCCTCGGGAAAAACCGATCTGGCCCTCCGTCTCCGAAACTATTTACCCGTGGATCTGATCAGTGTCGATTCATCCCAGGTCTATCGGGGCATGGATATCGGCACCGCCAAACCCACCGCCCAAGAGTTAGCGCAGGCGCCCCACCATTTGCTGGATATCAGAGACCCGGCGGAACCTTATTCCGTGGGCGAGTTTCTGGCTGACGCGCGGCCTGTTATCGAAGCCAGCAGCGCCGCGGGACGGATTCCGCTACTGGTTGGCGGAACCATGCTTTATTTCAAGGCCTTGAGGGAGGGGCTGGCGGATTTGCCAGCCGCTGATGCGCGGGTACGTGAGCGCATCGAGGCCTTGGCGCACAGGCATGGTTGGGCTTATGTGCATGCACGCTTGCAGGTCGTGGATCCCCTCAGCGCGGAAAAAATTCATCCCAATCACTCCCGGCGTATCGCCCGCGCGCTGGAAATTCACGAGCTCCGTGGTGTGCCCATGTCGGAGTTGATGGCCCGTCAGGTCCGGGGAGACTGCTCCCACCCTCCACTTACACGGGATTATCGGGTCATTCAACTCGGGCTGATGCCTGGTGATCGCAGCCACCTGCACCGAGTGATCGAGCAACGCTTTGAACGCATGCTGGCCCTGGGTTTCGAAGCCGAAGTTAAGCGGTTGTACCAGCGTGGTGATCTGCATGCCGAGCTGCCGGCGATACGGAGCGTCGGCTATCGGCAGATGTGGGCCTATCTGAGCGGCGAGTGCGGTCATGAGCAGATGAAAGCCACGGCCATCGCCGCTACCCGTCAGCTGGCCAAGCGTCAATTCACGTGGTTGCGCGGTTGGCCCGGATTGAATTGCCTGGATGCGGAGGCCAAGGCACTGACGGACGCCAATGGTCAGCGACAGCAAAATCTGACTAATGCCTTGAAAATTTTAGAAAAAGCTGCCATATACTTTGGCGCGGGCGAGTAGTATCATGCGCGCCCGAAAATCCATTGGTGGGGGTCGCCGGCGGTTGTGCCGGGCTTTACACGGCCCTCATTACATAACATGAACCGCCCACGTTTGGCGCGGTTTCTAACGTCGCAACGAGCTGGAGAACAATAATGTCCAAGGGACATAATCTGCAGGATCCTTTCCTCAACGTACTGCGCAAAGAGCGCATCCCGGTATCGATATTCCTGGTCAATGGCATTAAGTTGCAGGGTCAGGTTGAATCATTTGATCAGTTCGTTGTGCTGCTGAAAAACACGGTCAGTCAAATGGTATATAAGCATGCCATTTCCACGGTTGTCCCCTCCCGTCCGGTGAAGCTGCCGATGGCTGTCCCCCCCGAGGACGGCGGTATCGAGGGCTGATTGTTTTTCGAGCGTCCCGAGTCCGGCGAACTGGCGATCCTTGTCCATCTGGACCTCGACAGCGAGTTGCAGCCGGAAAACCCCCGAGAATTCGAGGAACTGGTGCTCTCCGCTGGCGGTGATCCCGTCAGCGAGGTCAGGGGCCGGCGCGCCACCCCCCATCCCCGTTACTTTGTCGGCTCCGGCAAGCTCGAGGAAATACGCGCCCTGCTGGCTGCCACCGGCGCGCAACTGGTTATTTTTAATCACGATATCAGTCCCAGTCAGGAACGTAATATCGAACAGTCGCTAGGTTGCCGGGTGCTCGATCGGACCGGTCTGATACTGGATATTTTCGCCCAGCGGGCTAAAACCCACGAGGGCAAGTTACAGGTTGAGTTGGCACAGCTCGAATATATGAGCACCCGCCTGGTGCGGGGCTGGACCCACCTGGAACGGCAGAAGGGGGGTATTGGACTGCGTGGCCCGGGGGAAACCCAGCTGGAGACCGATCGCCGATTACTGTCCGCGCGCATCAGGGCCATCCATAAACGTCTCGATAAAGTGCGTCGTCAACGGCAACAAAGTCGACGCGCCAGGCAGCGGAATGCGACGCCGCTGGTGTCATTGGTAGGTTACACCAACGCCGGTAAATCCACGCTGTTTAACCGACTCGCCGATGCCGAGGTTTACGCCGCGGATCAGCTTTTTGCCACCCTCGATCCCACCATGCGTGCCATCAAGGTGCCGGTCGTGGGTAATGTGATTGTTGCCGATACCGTCGGCTTTATCAGCCATCTGCCCCACAAGCTGGTGGAGGCCTTTCGCGCCACCCTGGAGGAGGCCGCTGCTGCAACCCTGCTGTTGCATGTGATCGACGCCAGTGCCGAGCAAATGAATGACAACATCGAGCGTGTGGATGAAGTGCTGCGGGAGATCGGCGCCGAGGACCTGCCGACGCTGAAAATCTACAACAAGATCGACCTCCGTGAAGACAGTGCGCCAGGTATTGACTACGATGCCGACGGCAGACCCATCGCGGTATGGTTATCGGCGCGCACGGGCGAGGGTTTGGCGCTGTTACACGAAGCCCTGGAGAAGGCGCTGGCGCCGAACACCCTGGATATTCGCTGTCGCCTGTTACCGGAGGCGGGACGCCTGCGGGCGCGACTCTACGAAGCCGGAGCGGTGACTGCCGAACACAGTGACGAGGACGGCGCCAGCATCGTTGAGCTGCGTATCGGCAAGGGTGACTGGGAGCGATTGACACGAGCCGAGGGTATGGAACCCGAATCCTGGGTGATTCGATCCGAGACCCTGGATGAACCGCATTGGTCGCCGCGATTCCGATCGTCAGGGACATGAATCAAGCGCGATTCAGGGCCAGGTGATCCCTAATTTTAATTTACTTCGGGTGTAATGGATTCCCGTCGGTGGATTGTTACAATCGGCACCTGTGTACCCTCGTACTATCTCGAGTGAACTGATGGCTGGAGTGAACTGATGGCGTGGAATGAGCCCGGTGGCGGCAATGGTGGTAAAGATCCCTGGAACTCCGGTGGCGGTAAGAACACCCCGCCTGATCTCGATGAGTTGCTGAAAAACCTGTCCGACAAACTGGGCGGCATTTTTGGCGGCGGCAAGCGCGGCGATGGCGGTGAAGGCGGCGCTGGTGGCAACAGTTCGAGCTTCCTCATGCTCGGTTTGATCGTTGCTACCCTGGTGTGGGCGGCCCTTGGGGTGTATCAGGTCGATGCCAAGGAGCAGGCGGTGGTGCTGCGTCTGGGCAAGTTCCATGGCATTGTCGGTGATGGTCTGCACTGGAACCCGGTGCTGGTGGACAGCATCATTAAAGTTAGTGTCACCGAGATGCGCGAATATGAGACCTCGGGGGATATGTTGACCCAGGACGAAAATATCGTCGAGGTGCCTCTGACGGTGCAGTACAACATAAAGGACATCAAGGACTTCGTGCTCAATGTCAAGGATCCCATTATCAGCCTGCAGCACGCCACTGACAGCGCCCTGCGCCACGAGGTGGGCAGCACCGGGCTGGATGACGTACTGTCTGTCGGCCGTGAAAAACTCAGTATCGGGGTTATGCGGCGTTTGCAGGGCTATCTCGATAATTATGGCACGGGTATTAACGTCCTGACGGTCAACGTCCTGGGCGGCAGGCCACCGGCGGAAGTTAAGGAAGCGTACGATGATGTGGTCAAGGCCCAGGAGGACAAGCAACGCTTGATCAATGAGGCCGAGGCTTATGCCAAGGGCGTGGTGCCGGAGGCCGAGGGGCGTGCCAGGCGCGTGCGCGAGGAAGCCGAGGCCTACCGGGCGCGCGTGATCGCGGAGGCCGAGGGTGATGCCAAACGCTTTTCGAGCGTACTGGCGGAATATAAAAAAGCGCCCGAGGTGACGCGGCAAAGGATGTACCTGGATGCGATGCAGGAGGTTTACAGCAAGGCAGCGAAAATCCTGGTCGATGTCGAGGGTGGTAGCAATATGCTCTATCTGCCGCTCGATAAGCTGGTTCAGCAATCCTCCGTGGACGGTGAACCCGGCAAAGGGTTGAGCGCCGCTGATATCAACAATATTGCCAACCGGGTCATCGAAAATATCAACATGCGCGCTCAGCCCGGTGGCGCGCCGCGCCGGGAGTCGCGAAAATGAACAGCAAAACGACCACTATTCTGGTGACCCTGGCGCTGTTGGTCATAGTGGCCAACAGCTGTCTGTTTGTCGTCAAGGAGACTGAAAAAGCAGTCCAGCTGCGATTCGGCCGCATTGTCGAGCCGGATCTGGCGCCCGGGCTGCATGTAAAGCTGCCACTGGCCGACGACGTGCGTTACTTTGATGCCCGGATTCTTACCATAGATGCGCCATCGGAATCCTTTATTACGGTGGAAAACAAGCGGCTGATCGCCGATTCCTATGCCAAATGGCGGATTCGCGATGTCGAGACTTATTACAAGGCTACCGGTGGTGATGAAAGAGCCGCCGAGGTGCGTATTGCCCGGCGGATTAATGACGGCTTGCGTAACCAGTTTGGGGTGCGCACCCTGCATGAAGTGGTTTCCGGCGAGCGCGACCAACTGATGATAAATATTACCGCCGAGCTGAATAAAACCGCCCGGGAGGCCCTGGGCGTCGAGGTGGTGGACGTACGCGTCAAACGCATCGATCTGCCGCCTGATGTCAGTCAGGAAGTATTTGAACGCATGAGAACCCAGCGTGCCGAGGCCGCGCGTCAATATCGAGCAACGGGAACGAAGGAGGCTGAAGAAATTCGGGCGCGCGCCGATGCGCAAGTCACGATAATCGGCGCGGAGGCTTATCGCGAGGCCGAACAGAAGCGCGGTGAGGGCGATGCCCTGGCGACCGCGACCTACGCCGAGGCCTATCAACAGGATCCCGATTTTTACGCCTTCACGCGCAGCCTGACCGCCTATAAAAAGACCTTTGCCAACAAGGGTGACATTATTCTGGTGGATCCGGAGAGCGATTTTTTTTCCTATTTGAAGGGCAAAAATGGTCGCTAACGGCCTACGAAAGCCACGGACTTCCCCGGGCCGGGGTGATACAATTCCTTAACCGGGGCAACCCGGTTTTTTTATGAGCGTCGCGCCGGGTGGGCGGCGATGGCAAATGGCTGGGAATCAGGTGGCGGGGGCATGGGTCAAGACTTTTTAGCGGCGCTGTGTCTGGTGTTGGTCATCGAGGGCATGCTCCCGTTTATGATGCCGGGACGTTGGCGGGACATGGTGCTGGCATTGGCTCACGCTGACGAGCGAACCATCCGCGCTGTCGGTCTGGTCAGCATGATTCTTGGGGCGCTTCTGCTGTATTGGGTGAAATAGGCTATGTCGAATAGCGTTGATCGCTGGCTGCTGCCGGAAGGCATTGAAGAGATCCTCCCCGATCGGGCGATCAAGGTCGAACGCCTGCGCCGCCGTCTGCTGGATTTATACCATAGCTGGGGCTATGACCTGGTGATCCCGCCGCTGGTTGAATTCACCGAGTCGCTGCTCAGTGGTTCGGGCGCCGATCTGGATCTGATGACCTGTAAGATGGTTGATCAACTGAGTGGGCGGATGATGGGGGTGCGGGCCGACATTACCCCCCAGGTGGCACGCATGGATGCCCATAGCCTGCGGCGTCGCGGGCCCAACCGCCTGTGCTATGCCGGCCAGGTGCTCTATACCCGACCCAGAAGTCAGGTCGAAAGCCGTTCTCCCATTCAGTTGGGTGTTGAATTATTCGGTGAGCCGGGGCTGGAAGCGGATATCGAAGTCGTGCTGCTGTTACTGGAAACCCTGAAGCAGGCCGGCATTGAGGATTTACACCTGGCTATCGGCCATGTGGGTATTTTCCGGGCGCTGGAACATCAGGCGCGGCTGGACGCCACTCAGGGGCGAGAGCTGTTTGCACTGCTGCAAAGCAAGGATGTGGCCCTGCAAGACTGGGTGCGAACCCAGGTCGCGGATCCGCTTCTCGGTCGGGCGCTCGCGGCCTTGCCATCGCTGGCGGGGTCGACTGAGGTGCTGGCAACCGCCAGGGAAGTGCTCGCCGAGTGCCCGGTCGCGGTCACCGAGGCGCTGGGCCGACTGTCGGAACTGGTGACGGTGGTGGAACAGCGTGCCGAGGCGGTGGATATCTATCTGGATCTTGCCGAACTGCGCGGCTATCACTACCACACGGGGCTGGTATTCGCGGTCTATAGCGGCGGTTCCCTGGCGCCCCTGGGGAATGGTGGTCGCTACGATCATGTGGGCGAGGCTTTCGGCCGCTCCCGACCCGCCACTGGCTTTGGCGTCGATCTTGGTCTGCTGGCGTCACTGGTCGAGGCAGCGGACGAAATCACCCCCGGAATTTACGTGGCCGCCACTGATCGGCCGGATATGCTGGAGGAAATCCGACGTCTGCGGGCCCAGGGCGAGCGCGTGGTGACCGGCTTTGGAGGCCAGCAGCCTGATTTTCAGGAGCTGCACTGCGACCGGGAACTGGTGGAAACGACGGACGGTTTTGAATTACGGCGCTTGGCCGTCTCGAGCAAATAGAGGCTTGACTATTTTATGACTTCAGACCGGATCCTGTGGGATTAGCTATGGGTAAGAACGTTGTCGTGCTGGGCACCCAGTGGGGAGACGAAGGCAAGGGCAAGATTGTCGATCTGCTGACCGACAGAGCCAGCATGGTGGCCCGCTTTCAGGGTGGTCACAATGCCGGTCATACCCTGGTGATCCAGGGAGAAAAAACCGTTCTGCATTTGATTCCCTCGGGCATTTTGCGCGAAGGCGTGCAGTGCCTGATCGGCAACGGCGTGGTGCTGGCGCCCGATGCCTTATTGAGGGAAATTGCCGAGCTGGAAGCCAAGGGTGTGCCGGTGCGTGAGAGGTTAATGTTATCGCCAGCCTGTCCTCTGATCCTTCCTTATCATGTCGCTCTGGACAATGCCCGGGAAGTCGCGCGCGGCGCCGCCAAGATCGGCACCACGGGGCGGGGTATCGGGCCTGCCTATGAAGATAAGGTCGCGCGCCGCGGGCTGCGCCTGGGAGACCTGTTTGATCGCGCCAGCTTCGCCGAACGGCTGCGGGGAGTGATGGAATATCACAATTTTGTTCTGACCCGGTATTACGGCGGCGAGGCCTGCGATTACCGCCAGGTGCTGGCGCTGACTGACGCCTGGGTGGAGCCACTCGGGCCCCTGGTCGGCGATGTCACCGGGAGGCTGCACGAGGCCCGCGAGACCGGCCGCGATATTCTCTTTGAAGGGGCCCAGGGTTCGCTCCTGGATATAGACCATGGCACCTATCCCTATGTGACTTCCTCCAATACCACGGCCGGAGGGACCGCGACCGGCAGTGGTTTCGGGCCACTGTTTCTCGACTACGTGCTGGGCATCACCAAGGCCTATACCACTCGCGTTGGCTCGGGACCTTTTCCCACGGAACTGTTCTGCGAAGTGGGCCGCCATCTGGCTGAAAGAGGCCATGAGTTTGGTTCCACGACCGGGCGGCCACGTCGCTGCGGCTGGTTTGATGCCGTAGCGGTGCGTCAGGCGGCGCGGGTAAACAGTATTTCCGGCCTGTGTCTGACCAAGCTCGACGTCCTTGATGGTCTGGAGCAGGTCAACATCTGTACCGCCTATCAAAACAGCGCTGGTGGTGTACTGGCGCCCTTGAGCGCCGATGACTATGCGCAATTACAACCGGTTTACGAACCGTTGCCGGGCTGGAGCGAGTCCACGGTGGGTATTAAACGGGTCGAGGACCTGCCCGCCAACGCCCGCGCCTATATCGCCCGAATCGAAGAATTGACGCGTGTGCCCATCGATATTATTTCCACCGGGCCCGACCGTATCGAAACCATCGTCTTACGCCACCCCTTCGAGGCCTGATCATGGCCCCGCGTGGTCGCAGCCCTTGCCCTGATGAGGCGAGCCGGAGGAATCGAGCGTTGTTTTATTGACCGGATAGCCGGCGCGGGTTAGTTTGTCGGGCTTGTGGCACGCCGGCTCGAGGCGCGACCCTCCCGGCGGGTGTCTTGCCTGCCCGGAATTTTATTTTCACAGGCGGTTTTTTAAGACTATATTTCTGACTTTTTTAAGACTATAGAAGGATAACGAAATGAGTATCAGGGGGAAGGCGTATATCGCCGGTATCTACGAACACCCGACGCGGGAGGCACTGGACAAGACCGTTCCGCAGCTTCATGCCGAGGTCGCCAAAGGCGCTCTGGAAGACGCCGGGCTTAGCAAGAATGATGTCGATGCCTACTACTGCGCGGGCGACGTGCCCGGTATGGGAGGTATTAATCAGGCCGAGTACATGGGGCTGAATGTACGCCAGATCGATAGCACCGAAACCGGTGGCTCATCCTACGTCCTGCATGTGAACCACGCGGCGCAGGCCATTGCGGCGGGACATTGCAAGGTGGCCTTGATTACCCTGGCGGGGCGACCGCGGGCCGATGCCAAGGAAAACTACCGTAGCCGGCCCGGCGGCGGCGCGCCGGCTGAATACGGTTTTGAAGCGCCGTTTCGACCTACGATTACCAATATGTACGGCATGGCGGCCATGCGCCATATGCACGAATTCGGCACCACCAGCGAACAGTTGGCCTGGGTGAAAGTGGCGGCCTCCCACCACGCCCAGTACAACGAGCACGCCGTGCTACGTGACGTGGTCAGCGTCGAGGATGTCCTCAATTCACCGATTATCGCCGACCCCCTGCATCGTCTGGATTGTTGTGTAGTGAGTGATGGTGGTGGCGCGGTGCTGGTCGTGGCACCGGAAATCGCCAGGCAGCTGAAGCGCCCGGCGGTGCGGGTGCTGGGCGCGGCCGAGGCGCCCAAGCACTTGAACGGTGGCAAGGTGGATCTCACCTATTCAGGCGCGCGCTGGTCCGGCCCCGAGGCCTTCGAGGAGGCGGGGGTGACGCCAGCTGATATCAAGTACGCCTCGATCTACGACTCCTTCACCATCACCGTGGTGGAGACTCTGGAGGACCTGGGTTTCTGCGCCAAGGGTGAAGGCGGTAAATTTGTTGCCGATGGCAACCTTATCTCCGGGGTTGGCAAGCTGCCCTTCAATACCGACGGCGGCGGCCTCTGTAATAACCATCCCAGCGACCGCG
>JBECKV010000177.1:0-14797 GCA_040235495.1 Porticoccaceae bacterium | reverse complement strand
CCGGCACTAGCGCTGTCAAAACGCGCCAGAATTTCACCGCCCTTGAGGATCGCTCCCTCGGCCTGGAGGATTTCCGTCAAAGCGCCGTCCTGGGGTGCCACCACTTCCAACATCACTTTGTCGGTTTCGATATCCACCAGCAGTTCATCACGCGCAACCACTTCTCCGGCTTGCTTGTGCCAGGTGGCGACGGTTCCTTCCTGTACTGATTCGGGGAAAGCAGGTACCTTTATCTCAATAAGCATTTGTTCCTTCCTGAACTCAAGGCGACGCGGGGCTGATGCCAAGGGCCTGGTTAATAAACGCGGTTTGCTCCTCCAGGTGCGTCGACATGTAGCCCGAAGCCGGCGCCGCCATCGCCTTACGGCCCGCATAATGCGGATAAAGATCGGGATAGCAGGCATGAATAGCCGCGCGCAAGCGGTGCTGACCCATGTACCAGACGCCCTGGTTCTGAGGTTCTTCCTGGCACCAGACCACGTCGTGGACATTGGTGTAGCGTCTCAAAACGGCAACGAGGCTGTTGTCATCAAAAGGATAAAGCTGCTCGATGCGAACCAGCGCGACATTTGTCAGCCCCTGCGTTTCGCGTTCTTCATAAAGATGGTAATACACCTTCCCGGAGCAGAGCACGAGACGATCAACCGCGGCGGGATCAACCTGATGATCGTCGATAATTGACTCGAATCCTCCGTTGGCCAGTTCTTCCAGGGACGAGGTCGCCAACTTATGGCGCAAGATCCACTTTGGGCTCATGACGATCAAGGGTCTCCGCATCGGGCGAATCACCTGACGACGGAGCATGTGAAAAAGCTGGGCTGGCGTGGTCGGATTACAGACCTGGATGTTGTGTTGAGCACACAATTGCAGGAAACGCTCCAGGCGGGCGGAGGAATGTTCGGGACCCTGGCCCTCATAGCCATGCGGCAGGAGCATCGTCAAGCCATTCATGCGGCCCCACTTCTGCTCACCACTGGCGATAAATTGATCGATCACCACCTGTGCGCCGTTGGCAAAATCACCGAATTGCGCTTCCCATATCACCAGCGTCCTGGGTGTTGATGCGGCGTAGCCATACTCAAAGGCAAGCACCGCCTCTTCCGAGAGATAGGAATCGTAAATATCACAGCGGGGCTGGCCTTCATACAGGTTGGCCAGAGGCATATAGCCAACCCCGTCGCGCTGATTGAATACCACGGCATGGCGATGGGAAAAGGTGCCTCTGCGACTATCCTGGCCGGTCATGCGAACCCCGTAACCTTCCGCAACCAACGTGCCGTAGGCCAGCAACTCAGCCATACCCCAGTTGATGGGCAGGGCGCCACCCGCCATTTTCCGGCGGTCTTCATAAATTTTCTGCACTTGACGTTGAATGGCTATGCCGTCGGGAATATGACTCAGCTTGTGGGCGATTTCCTGAAGTTTTTGTAGCTTGACGCGGGTGTCGCCCGGGGCATCCCAGTCATGATTCAAATAGGGCTGCCAATCGACGAACAGGGATTCGTCCGGCTCCGATACCAGTGTAGTCAGGACATAGGTCCCCTGATCAAGCGACTGCCGATAATTATCGAACATGGCCTTTGCCGTGTCCTGCGTGAGAGCGCCTTCAGCCACTAATTGCTCGGCGTATAAGGTACGCGTGGTCTTGTGCTCACGTATTTTTTGATACATCAGGGGCTGAGTACCAGAGGGTTCATCGGTTTCGTTATGGCCGCTGCGGCGATAACAGACCAGGTCGATGACCACGTCTTTTTTAAACTCATTACGGTAATCCATGGCCACCAGGGTGACGAACATCACCGCATCGGGATCATCGCCGTTAACATGGAAAATCGGTGCCTGCACCATCTTCGCGACGTCGGTACAGTATTCAGTGGAACGAGCATCGGCTCTGATACTGGTGGTGAAACCGATCTGGTTGTTGAGCACCACATGGACCGTTCCCCCGGTCTTGTAGGCTCGGGTCTGCGACATCTGCAGGGTTTCCATCACCACCCCCTGACCGGCAAAGGCGGCATCACCATGGACCACGATGGGCACCACCTGATTACCCAGTTGATCGCCACGGCGGTCCTGCCGGGCGCGGGTCGAGCCTTCAATCACCGGTGCGACTATCTCCAGATGGGAGGGATTGAAATTGAGGGCCAGATGTAATTCGCCACCAGGTGTCATGATGTTGGAAGAAAAGCCCTGGTGATATTTAACATCCCCGGAGGAATGTATCAGTTTTTTCCCCTCGAACTCATCAAACAGCTCCCGGGGGTTTTTCCCCAGCACGTTGACCAGCACGTTGAGTCGGCCCCGATGAGCCATGCCCAGCACAATTTCCCTGGCCCCGTATTCCCCCGCCCGTTGAATCAGGCCATCCAGCATGGGAATCAGGCTTTCGCCGCCCTCGAGGCCAAAGCGCTTGGTACCCGGAAACTTGGCTTCAAGGTGCTTCTCGAGTCCCTCGGCCTCGGTCAGCCGTTCCAGCACTTTAACGCGGGCGTCGTTACCGTATTGAGCATGGGAGCGAATACTTTCAAAGCGCTGTTGCAACCACCGCTTTTCCTCGAGGGAGGTGATATGCATAAACTCGGGACCGACGTGACCGCAATAGGTGGCCTCCAGGCTTTCGATAATCTCCCCTAGCGTGGCTTCGTCCCGACCGATAAAGAGTGGACCGGTCTGAAACGTGGTATCCAGGTCAGCAGCGGTGAGACCATGGAATGCCAACCCCAGATCCGGCACCTGTTCCCGCTCCATCAGGCTCAGGGGATCAAGTTGCGCGTGCTGATGACCGCGTTCGCGATAGGAGGAAACCAGTTGCAGAACTTTTACCTGTTTACGCTCGTGCTCGACATTGACACCCCCGGAACCCGGCGCTGGCAGCGGTCTCGCCCGCTTTCGCCCGAGCAATTCAAAGTGGGCCTGGATGGTTTCGTGGGATGAATCCATCCCGGTGTGACCGTTGATACGCGGCAGGGAGTCAAAAAAGGCCCGCCACTCATCGGGCACGGCGTTGGGCTCGTGGAGATAAGTATCATACAGGCCCTCGATATAGGCGGCGTTGCCGCCGGACATATGCGAGGAACGGAGGAAACGCTCCATGACACTTTCCTGCATCACACTATCCTCTGGCCTGACGCGGATTCATGATTAAGGATCTACCATTGACTACATTTGCAGAAACGCACAGGGGATGATAACGCCACGCCGAGCAGTTTCAAGCACGAGTGGTTTCAAGTACCAGCACTTGCAAACTAAAAAAGGCTTTGTCGGCTGCCTGTCGACACTCAAGTGCCGCGACTGAGCAACATATTGCGAATATGTCCGATGGCGCGGGTCGGATTCAAACTCTTGGGACACACCGAGACGCAGTTTTGAATACCATGGCAACGGAAAACACTGAAAGGATCATCCAGTTCCGCCAGCCGCTCCTCGGTGGCCGTATCGCGGCTGTCGGCAAGAAAGCGATAAGCCTGCAACAAACCCGCCGGGCCGATAAATTTATCAGGGTTCCACCAAAACGACGGGCAACTGGTGGAACAACAGGCGCAGAGGATGCATTCGTAAAGACCATCGAGTTTTTCCCTGTCTTCGATGGACTGCAAGCGCTCAATGGCAGGCGCGGGCCTGTCATTTTGCAGGTAGGGCTTGATCTTTTCGTACTGAGCGTAGAACTGGCTCATGTCGATGACCAGGTCGCGAATCACCGGCAACCCGGGCAGTGGACGCAAAATCAGCTTATTGTTGCGCACACTCTCGGATAAGGGTGTGACACAGGCCAAGCCGTTTTTGCCATTGATGTTGACGCCATCGGAGCCGCAGACGCCTTCACGACAGGATCGCCGAAAGACCAGGGTGGTATCCTGGGCTTTCAACAGCTCCAGCACATCCAGCACCATCAGATCCTTACCTTCGGTGTCGACCTGGAAATCCTGCATGTAGGGAGCGCTGTCCTGCTCCGGGTTGTAGCGATAAATACTGACTTGAAGCATTGGTCTATCCGTTAATCTGATTGCGCCAGCCTTTTTCGGACCGGTGCTTTGTAGAAAGCCGCCAAACAGCCGCTGAAAGATAACTGCTCGCAAAAATCGCCAGTGGCGCGGGCATTATTAGTAGGTCCGCGCCTTGGGCTCAAATGCCGGACGGCTGACCGGTGCAAAATTCACCTGGCGCTTGCCCACTGATTTGTCATGGGGGAAATACAGCGAGTGACACAGCCAGTTTTCGTCATCGCGCTCGGTGAAATCTTCCCGCGCGTGAGCGCCACGGCTCTCCCTGCGCGCCTCGGCGGCAATCGCCGTGGCCTCCGCGACTTCCAGCAGGTTTTGTAATTCCAGTGCCTCAATGCGAGCCGTGTTATAGGCATTGCTCTTGTCGTGCAAACCGACGCTCTCGATGCGCCCCCGCAGCTCGGCAAGCTTTTTAACGCCTTCCTGCATGAAATCACCCCGCCGAAATACGCCAAAATGATTTTGCATAATGGTCTGCAATTCCTTGCGCAGGCTGGCGACCGATTCACCCGCACTACTACCATTGACGGCATTCAAGCGTGCCATGGCGGCATCGATATCGGTCTCGGAAGCCTCGCGCAGGTTGATCCCTTCACGCAGCGCTTTTTCAATGAACAATCCTGATGAGCGACCAAAGACCACCAGATCGAGCAGGGAATTGCCGCCGAGCCGGTTAGCGCCGTGAACCGACACGCAGGCGGCCTCGCCACAGGCAAACAGACCCTCCGCGACGCGATCCTGACCCTGAGCATCCCGCACCAGCACCTGACCGTGGACATTGGTGGGAATGCCGCCCATCATGTAGTGACAAGTGGGCACCACCGGTACCGGCGCCTTGACCGGATCGACATGGGCGAAGGTCAGGGAAAGTTCGCAGATACCCGGCAGGCGACTGTGCAGAACCTCCTCGCCCAGATGATCCAGCTTCAGGAACACGTGGTCACCCTCGGGCCCGCAGCCGCGGCCTTCCAGGATTTCAAGCACCATGGAACGGGCAACCACATCGCGACCCGCGAGGTCCTTGGCGTTGGGTGCATAGCGCTCCATGAAACGCTCGCCATCCTTGTTGATAAGGTAGCCACCCTCGCCCCGACAGCCTTCCGTGACCAGCACCCCGGCGCCATGAATGCCCGTGGGGTGAAATTGCCACATCTCGATGTCCTGAACCGGAAATCCCGCGCGCAAAGCCATGCCAATACCGTCACCGGTATTGATGTGGGCATTGGTGGTGGACGCGTAGATGCGTCCGGCGCCACCCGTGGCGAGTACGGTGGCCTTCGATTTGATATAGACCACCTCACCGGTTTCGATCTCGATGGCAATGACGCCGGCGACGGCGCCATCCTGGTTTTTCACCAGATCGACGGCAAACCACTCGTTGAGGAAGACCGTGTTGTTCTTGAGATTGTTCTGATACAGGGTGTGCAGCAGCGCGTGACCGGTCCGATCCGCCGCCGCGCAGGTACGCGCCGCCTGCCCACCATTGCCGAAGTCCTTTGATTGCCCGCCAAAGGGCCTCTGGTATATACGTCCGGACTCGGTGCGCGAAAACGGCAGACCCATGTGTTCCAGCTCGAACACCGCTTCCGGGCCCACCGAACACATGTACTCGATGGCGTCCTGATCGCCGATGTAGTCCGAACCCTTGACCGTGTCATACATATGCCATTGCCACTGATCGTTGGGGTCGTCACTGGCGATGGCGCAGGTGATACCCCCCTGGGCGGATACGGTGTGCGAGCGGGTGGGAAAAACCTTGGTGATTACCGCGGTTTTGTACCCGGACTGGGCCAGTTGCAGTGCCGAGCGCATGCCGGCACCACCGCCACCTACGATCACTCCGTCATAACTAATGGTTCGCACTCTTGCCATTCGATCAAGCCCCCCAAAGGATAGCAATGGCCCAGACCACGTAAGTCAGGGTAACGGCGATCATCGCCAATTGCAGAAAAACCCGGATGGGCGTTGCCTTGGGGCCCAGCAAACGCACGGTCACATAATCGGTGAGCACCGCCCACAGCCCGATCCAGGCATGGACAGCCAGTGAGAGCACCGCGAACAGACTCAATAGGCGCACCAGAAAGTGCTGATGCAGGGATTTCCAGTCACCGTAATTGACCTCACCAACGCTCAGCACATAAGCGACAATAAACACGAGGTAAACCACCATCACTACCGCACTGACACGCTGCAGCAGCCAATCCGACAGGCCGCTGCGGCCAAAGCTCGTTACGTTCCTTACAGCCATATCCATGCTCCCGTCAGCGCCACCAGGAGCAGCGTGCCCGCGAGCACGATTTTTGCCCCCAGGGCGCCACCCTCGAGTGTCTCACCAATACCGAAATCCATGATCAAGTGTCGGATGCCGGCCAGCAGATGGTAGCCCAACGCTGCCAGAATCCCCCAGAAAACCAGTTTTAGCAGCGGGTGGGCCAGCGTCTGCTTGAGGGAATTAAAGCTTTCTTCGGAGGCCAGACTGGCGTCCAGCATCCACAGCAAGATACCCGTTGCGAAAAACAGGATAACTCCTGAAATGCGGTGCAGAATGGAAGCGTAGGCGGTAATCGGAAGCTTGATCGTGCCGATATCCAGATTCACGGGTCTATTGTCTTTCACGATGGACAGTGCCTTGTAGTCAGTGCCTTGTAGTCAGCGTCTTTTATTCAATGTGCCATGTCTATTCAATGTCAAATATCTAATATTCAACAAGGAATATCCAAGTTTAAATTAAATCCGCGCCTCAAAAAGCGTCCAGGACAAACAACAATACGGATAATACGGATCGTTTGCAGCGGTACAAATCATAAATCACGCACTTTTCCCTGTCCGGCTCCCTGCCACCGCGTGCTGGACCGAATGCCGGGACGATTTGATCACCCTGCCTGATGCGACGGTCATAGCCGATTGAAGTATCACACCATTCAAGCCCCCGAGTCAGATTATGATTGCCAGCAGGGGCGCTGCAAACATGCACCGACAACGAACGAAAAGACAAAAAATAGAACGGAAATCGTGCCAAAACGCGAGCAAAAGAGCGTTTTCAGCACCTGACATGTTCAGCTCGATCGACCTGGCCATCGGGCTTCCGGCGGGCCGCAGTATAGGTCTAATGATAGGCGATTTCAACGCGCCCACCCGATAAAACAAGCTTCGGACTACATAGATAAGGGAGATAAGCGGAAGATATTGGTTCCGCCAAAACGGCACTATCGCGGTGCGCGTGGACTGCCTGGAAATCAGTTTTGGTGCGCGATTCAGGTGGTCCGAGGCCTCATCCGACCCCCAAATTGACAAAAGCAGCTCCGTGGATATAGTGTCCCGCACCTGTTTCCTTGACAGCATTTTCAGGCGCACTCCAGCGCTCTAGCCGCTTTATGTTCCAGGAGAACCCCATGACAGATAAAAAAGCCGTTCTTAGTATCGACGGCCACAGTGCCCCCATCGAGTTGCCACTCATGTCAGGCACACTCGGCCAGGATGTCATCGATGTCGGCTCGCTGACCGCTAACGGCGTTTTTACCTTTGACCCCGGGTTCACTTCCACGGCTTCGTGCGAATCAAAAATCACTTTTATCGACGGCGACAAGGGCATCCTTTTACATCGCGGTTACCCCATCGAAGAGCTGGCGGAACAGTCCAGTTACCTGGAAACCTGCTACCTGCTGCTCAACGGCGAGTTGCCCAACAGTGAACAGAAGTCCGAGTTCGAAAGCATCATTTCCAGACATACCATGGTCAATCGTTCCATCGAACAATTTCTTTCCGGCTTCAGCTACGACGCCCATCCCATGTCAATCATGTGTGGCGTGGTAGCGGCAATGTCCTCGTTTTACCACGACTCGCTGGACATCAATGATCCGACCCACCGCATGATCACGGCCCACCGGCTGATCGCGAAAATGCCGACTTTGGCGGCGATGTGCTACAAGCATTACGTGGGTCAGCCGTTCATGTATCCGAAAAATCGCATGAGCTACGCCGAAAACTTTCTGCATATGATGTTCGGCACACCCTGCGATGAACCCCGGGTGAATCCGGTACTGGCAAAAGCCATGGATCTGTTGTTCTTATTACACGCCGACCACGAACAAAACGCCTCAACTTCGACCGTGCGCCTGGCGGGCTCCTCCGGCGCCAACCCGTTCTCTTGCATAGCCGCCGGCATCGCGGCGCTGTGGGGACCCTCTCACGGCGGCGCCAACCAGGCGGTGCTGGAAATGCTCGACGAAATTGGCGATGAAAAACACATCGACAAATTCGTTAAAAAGGCCAAGGACAAAAACGATCCCTTCCGCCTGATGGGATTTGGTCACCGGGTCTACAAGAATTTCGATCCGCGCGCGAAAGTCATGAAACAGGCCTGTGACAATGTCCTGGCGGAACTCGGGATAGAAGATGACCCGCTATTGAATATCGCCAAACGCCTGGAAAAGATCGCCCTTGAAGATGACTATTTCGTCAGCAAAAAACTCTACCCGAATGTTGACTTCTATTCCGGCATCATTATGAAAGCACTGGGCATTCCCACGGAAATGTTCACCGTTATCTTTGCCACCGGTCGCACCGTCGGCTGGATCGCCCACTGGGATGAAATGATCAGCAACGCCTATAAAATAGGCCGGCCGCGTCAGTTGTACACAGGACCGGCGCAACGGGCTTTCGTTCCCATCGAAAAACGTTGAAAGCACCTGGTGAATTAAGCGGTCCTGGAAATAAACAGGCATTGGGGCAGGACCCAATTACCCCAGGCAACAAAAAACCCCCACGCATTTGCCTGAGGGTTTTATTTGGTGGAGCTAAGCGGGATCGAACCGCTGACCTCAACACTGCCAGTGTTGCGCTCTCCCAGCTGAGCTATAGCCCCAAGGAAAGAGGCGCGCATTCTATGGCCGGGGCGCATGACTGTCAAGAATCGAGGCGCTCCCGGGAGCCGGCGCCTCGCTGAAGATCCGCGTAGTCCTTTTCCAGTTTTTTCAATTGTTTCTTGGACGGAGCGCCGATGGTGATCAGCGCGCGCCGAATCCGCGCGCGCACCATGTCGGCACCCAGTATTTCCATGGAGTCAAACAAGGGCAGCGCCGCACCCTGCCCGGAGAGGGCGACAAAAAACGGAAACAGCACATCCTTCAACTTCAGATCCAGTGCGTTAGCGAGGGCTTCGAAGCGCTGGTACAAGGCATCCCTCTCCCAGTCGACCTGCTCATCGAGCAGCCAGGATCCGAATTGCAAAAGTTTGCGGCAATGTTCCTCGCCAAGCCTGGGGTGCGAGAAACTCGCTACTTCTATGGCCGGATAACCGGACATCAGATAGGCCACCATGGGCGCGAGATCGCTGAACTTCTCGACCCGATCCTGAATCAGCGGTACCAGCTTGCTGATTTTATCCCCGCCCAGCGCCCATTCCGCCGCCCGCCGGGCAAACGTTTCATGATCGAGGTCCTCCCGTAGCCAACGACCGTTGAGCCAGTCGAGCTTTTCCATGTCAAAGACAGGGCCGCCCAGGCGAACCTGCTGAATATCAAAATGTTCGATCATTTGCGCCAGGCTGAACTTCTCCTCCTCATTGGGCATGGACCAACCCATGCGTCCGAGATAATTCACCAGCGCTTCGGGCAGGTAACCCATGGCCCGGTAATAATTGATACCGGTCGGGTTTTTACGCTTGCTGAGTTTACTTTTGTCCGGGTTTCGCAGCAGTGGCATGTGGCAGAGCGCGGGCATTTCCCAACCGAGATACTCGTATAGAAGTTGGTGCTTGGGAGCCGAATTGATCCATTCCTCGCCACGAATTACATGGGTGATTTGCATGAGATGATCATCCACGACATTGGCCAGGTGATAGGTCGGCAGGCCGTCGGCCTTGACCAGCACCTGCATATCGACCTGCGACCAGGGGATTTCTATCTCGCCGCGAAGCATATCCCGAAAGCGGCACAGGCCCTGCTCGGGCACCTTCATTCGAATGACATAAGGGTCGCCCGCCGCCAGACGCGCTTGAATATCGGTCTTTGCGAGCTTTAAACCACGTCCGTCATAGCGTGGAGTCTCCCCCCGGGCCATCTGGTCCCGGCGCATCTCTTCCAGCTCCTCGGGCGACGCAAAGCAGTAAAACGCGTGGCCCGCCTCAATCAACATCCTCGCGTAGCGTTGATAGATTTCGGATCTCTCACTCTGCCGGTAAGGTGCGAATTGCCCACCGATATCCGGACCCTCATCCCATTCGAGACCGAGCCAGCGCAAACTGTCAAAAATCTTCTGTTCCGAGCTTTTGGTGCTGCGTTGCTGGTCCGTATCCTCGATACGCAGGATAAATTTGCCGCCGTGCCGGCGGGCAAAACACAGGTTAAACAGCGCAATGTAAGCGGTTCCCACATGCGGCTCCCCGGTGGGGGAAGGCGCGACTCGGGTTCGAACGGTCATGGATTAAAGCTCGCTGCGGGATAATCAGAGGCCGGGATTATAGCTTGAATATAAGGCCCCTAATGACTGGACTACGACAGCTCCTCGGGATTGGCGATCCAATAGCCCTGAGCGCCGGCAATATTTAAACCAACCAGCGTCTGCCATTCGGATTCGGTTTCTATGCCTTCCACAAAGACCCTGATTTCCCGCATTTGCGCCAATTGCACAAGCGCTTTGATATAAAACTGATTATCCCGCGTCAGGTCGATGTTCCTCACGAAACTGCGGTGCACTTTGAGGTAGCGCAAGGGCAGGCTGGCCAGATAGCCAAAAGCCGAGGATTCGAGCCCGAAATGGTCGATCGCCAGACCGCTGTCATGACGCGCCAGGATATTGGCGAACGCGCGGATATTGCCCTCGGCAACTTTCAAGGCGTGCTCGGGCACTTCGACAACCAGACGACGCGCGAAGTCTGGTCTGGACGATAAGAACTCGTCCAACCAGCGACAGAAGCCGGAATCGTTGACCGAGGCCGGACAGATATTTACCGACAGCATCTTCTCGCCCGGCGCGCCGGTCTCCGCCAGCTTGCCCAGCACCAGTTTGTCCAGCTCCACCGAGAAACCGTAGCGTTGAACCATCGGCATGACTGTTCCCGCAGTCAACTCAAAGTCATCGGGCGCCAGAAATCTTGAATACACCTCGTGCCCCAGGGCTGCCTTATCCGGTACCGATACGGTTTGCTGGAAACGCAGTTCGATGGCTTTGTTGGCAATCGCATCGGCGACAAACTGCCGGCTGTCAAACACCGATTCCGTTAGTGTGGGGATACCCGCTATATCGAGGCTCGAAAATTTACACCACAGTTCACCACCATCGGCATCGACGCTGTTAAGCGCCATGTCCGCTTCACTGAGCAGTTCCGGCCCGTTGCGGATATTGTCACTATAGGTAAACCCCATTGTGATGCTCAACGGCAACTCTTCCTGATGTTGCCAGGTGAGGCCGGAGACCGCCTGCATCAGCGATTCGGCCAATCCGTCCGCCTCGTCTTCACCGAGATCAGGAACGAATAATGCGAACTCCTGACCCTGGCGTCGGGCCAGAATCACCGGCTCGAATTGCTCGACACCCCGCTTGAGGGTGTCAGCAACGGACTTGAGCACTTCGTTACCACTCCGTCGCCCACCCAGATGATTGATACCGCCTAAATCATTAAGGGCAAAAATCATTAAAACTCCGCAACGGCTAGCGCTGTCATCACCCGCGAAAGAGTTGAGCCGGGCATCGAAATCGACTCGGTTCGACAGGCCCGTGATCAAGTCCTGATGAGACAGTTCACGCAGTTCGGCTATCAATCCCGATTGGCTCTGAAACAGATTCTCGAGGCGTGCCGAAAGACGATTCATCACCTCCACCACTCGGCGCAATTCCCTTGTTTTTGGTAGTTTCGATTGTTGGGTAAACTGTTGCCGAGCGATCGCCTCGGCCTGCCTTTCGACCTCCCTGAGTGGCGACAGTACCAGCCCGAGGGCAAAGAAAATCGCCACGCTGGCGCCCACGCCAATGACCGAAAACCACAGCAAATGCCCGGCGGCGGCCTGCCATAACTTCTTGTAAGCCTGTCCCGGATGACTGACAACCTTCAACTTACCGAGTATCACCCAGCCCGAGGCGACTTCGGCATTGCCCTCGTAATCAGGCAAAGACGTGAGCCGGATAAACCATTGTGGAACCCCCTCCAGGGTGACCGGGAACTCCTTTTTCAACAGGGTTTGGCCGTCGGCGCCGACATACTCGATACGGCGATAATAGCCACTATCCGATACCGCGTTGATCAGGGTTTCCAGCGTCGCGAGATCCTTACCCTGAGCCGCCTGGGTCATCGATAAAGCCAGCGAAATGGCGGCATCCTGGGCATGGGTTTGCATCTGCTGGCCCACCAGCGACCGCGTATTCTGGAGACTGACCACCAGATTGCCCACGTACAACAGCAACAGCACCGCAAGCACGGCAATAAGAATTTGTCTGTACAGTGTCACCGCGCTACCCCTCTGGTCTTGTTGAGCAGGCCCACTCCGGGAATTCCAGATTTGCCAATTCTGTCACACTCAAGCAATCCCTATCAAATGTTTTACTCAAAAATCGTATGCTAACATCATGTTTTTAAATACTTTATGTATAGCATTTTACCTTGCCCCCCGACGCTTACACCACAAATTTCCGTTGCTGGTTAGTGGCGCTGATCGCCTTATCAGCGCTTATCTTTGCGCATGCCGATCACACCGGTTTTACCGAACAGCAGTATCTGAAAATCGCAAGCGAGCACGGTAGTGACGCGGAGCTTCGAATTCGCAAGTGGCAGGACCTCATCCACGGCAGCGAGCGCTTAAGCGAAAGGCAAAAACTTGAATTGGTCAATGACTTTTTCAATGGCGCCCGCTTTGTCGATGACATCAACCTCTGGCGGCAAAATGATTATTGGGCGACACCCCTGGAGTTTCTGCTCGCGGACGCCGGTGACTGCGAGGACTTCTCAATCGCCAAGTACTTTACCCTCAGAGCCATGGGTGTCGATAACGCCAAACTGCGCCTCACCTACGTCAAGGCCTTGAACCTTAATCAGGCGCATATGGTGCTCGCCTATTATCCCGACTCTTCGAGTACGCCAGTGATTCTCGACAACCTCAACAAGCGTATCAAGCCAGCGCAAGAACGAAGCGATCTGCAACCGGTTTACAGCTTTAACGCCGAGGACCTGTGGCTGGCTCGCTCCCGCAATGAACAACTGATCGCCGGCAAGGCCAGACAACTCGGGCGCTGGTTAAAATTAAACGAGCGCATGCTCCAGGAACTTCTCTAGACCAATGCTGTTTAGCAAACATCCCGACCCCCGCCCGTCGATGCGCTTATTCAGACCCAGACCCTGGATGCTCTCCAGGGGGCGGCTTTTGCTGGCAATGACAGCCCTGACAGCGCTGCTCAACGGCTGCGCTGGCAAACCCGAGCTACCACCTGCTCCCGGGGTCAGCATCACCACTGGGGATATTTTCGCCGAGCCCGACTTCCCCCGATTGATACGATCGGTGGAACACACCCACGGCCCGGTCGCCGGCGCCCGCATCCGCCACTGGGCGATGCTGGTCGAGCGGGGAAAAACCCTCGACACCCATGAACAGCTGCTGGAGACCAACCGCTTCTTTAACGGTGCGCGGTTTTCAACGGATCGGGAAATCTGGCAAGTCGATGATTACTGGGCGACACCGGCCGAGTTTTTGATCAAGGACGCGGGCGATTGCGAGGAATTCGCCATCGCCAAATATTTCACCCTGCGTTTCATGGGGCTGGAGGATGAAAAAATGCGCCTCACCTACGTCAAGGCACTCACTTTGGATCAGCCACATATGGTGCTCAGCTACTACCCGGCCCCTGACGAGGGGCCTTTAGTGCTAGACAATTTGAATCCGCGTATTGTGCCTGCGAGCGAGCGTAATGATCTGACACCGGTTTACAGCTTCAACGGCGATACCCTGTGGCTCGCCCGCTCCCGCAACGAGCAGGTACCCTCCGGCAAAGCGGAACAAATCAAGCTTTGGCGCAACATTCAAACCAGGCTCGAAACCGAGCTGGGGCGATAACACCCTGAACTGTTTATCTGTCGTCACACTTCATAAAACATGCCGCCTCGGGGAGGCGGCATGTTTGGCCAGTTTGGAGCAAGCCGCGTAACGCGCTCCCGCTCACCCGCGCTCGCCGGCTCAAACGGTTGCATCAAGGTTGGCGCCAGCCAACAGGTTATTGATGATTTCAACGTCGCCAGAGGTGCCCGTCACCAGGTCAACGCCCTGCAGGACGATGGTCTGATCGGTACCACTGGCGTCTCCCTGCGCATCGATCTCGATCACCGTATCGCCATTGACGACGCCGAAGTTGAGATACGCGTCCAGACTGTCGCCATCGCCATCAGCAGGGGCACCGACCAGCAAAGCTGATAAATCGAGCACGTCGCCTTCACCCAGGCTAAAGTCAGTCACAATGTCCGTGCCCACGCTTCCCTCATTCCAGACAAAGATATCACTTCCAGCGCCCCCCGTAAGGACATCGCCACCCGAACTGCCAACGAGGATGTTATCGCCACCATCGCCGTCAATAGCACCAAAACCATCGAATACTACGTCCCAGGTGCTAACTGTCACGTCACCATCGCCGTCGGTAACCGTTGCTTCCAGGGTAATTGCCTGATCAAAGCCATTTGTGGTGTTTTCGACCGTCATAGAGGTCACGCCGAAACCATTGTGACTGTCATCCTTAGCCGATACTTCGACGGTATCAAACTGGATATCGGCTGTGATCGTCCAGGAACCATCTTCATGGATGATGCCCTGGCCATATTC
>JBECKV010000058.1:0-5399 GCA_040235495.1 Porticoccaceae bacterium | reverse complement strand
GTGCCACCATCGCGAATCCGGTCGACCTCGTAAACCACCGGCTTGGCCTTGTCCCCGGCGCGCAGAAAATAGCTGTGCAGGGAATGAACGCCGCGCCCCTCCACCGTTGCACTGGCCGCCGCCATCGCCTGGGCCAACACCTGTCCGCCAAAGATGCTGGGGGAGCCGATATCCTGATTCTGGCCGCGAAACAGATTCGCTTCGAGACGCTCGAGCGACAACAGGGCGATCAGTTCTTCAATGGTCATAGGCAACTTCTAATGGTCATAGGAAACTTTAATGGCAATGGACATCTTAACGGAGACAGACATCTTGATTGGCGTTTGATTGGCGTTTTATTAGCGCTTGACTGTATCCAATTGACTAAACGAGACCAAGTAATGCAATGCGCAATAAGGGCGAACCGTGGCGCATGACCGTTTACGCTTCGCTTTTAATTTCCAGGGCCTGCCGGTAGAGCCGGTTACGGGAGCCGCCGGTTATTTTAGCCGCGAGATTGGCCGCCAGCTTGACCGACAGGTCCTCCAGCAAAATCGAAAGAACACGCGTCTGTTCCTCGCTGTCGACGCTGGCCGCGGCACCGACACACCCCTGCACCACGAGTACCAGTTCACCGCGCTGCTGATCAGTATCTTCAGTCACCCGCTCGAGTAACTCGCCGCTGCTGGTTTTGATGATTGTCTCGTAGGTCTTGGTCAGTTCCCGTGCCAGCACCACTTCCCGCCCCGGACCAAACACTTCAAACAGATCACTGGCCAGTGCTTGTATGCGGTGCGGCGCTTCGTAGAAAATCAATGTCCGGGGCTCGCTGACCAGATTTTCCAGCGCGGCGCGGCGCTGGCTCTGCTTGGCCGGCAAAAAGCCTTCAAAAACGAATCGGTCGCTGGCCAGACCGGCGACACTCAGGGCGGCCATGGCCGCGCAGGCGCCGGGCACCGGACTGACGATTGCTCCCAGCGCCCGGGCTGCGCGAACCAGACGATAACCGGGGTCGGAAATGAGGGGCGTTCCGGCATCACTGATCAAGGCCACCTGCTCGCCACGATCCAGGGTGTCCAGCACTTTGCGAATTTGATTGTCGTCGCTGTGATCGTGGTATGAGATCAGCGGGGTGGAAATATTGAAATGCCTGAGCAGCTGACCACTGCGGCGGGTATCCTCGGCCGCAATCAGGTCCACCGTCTGGAGTATATCCAGGGCCCGGGGTACCATATCGCGCAGGTTGCCGATGGGCGTTGCCACTACGTAAAGTGTTCCGGCCATAGAATTACAGAGTCTCGAAGAAGTGAAGTCAAAAAATGCGCGCCAGGCGCCCACACCGCCTGTTTTAACCGTCCTGCTGACAGCCATACTGGCCCTGACGGCATGTCAAAATCAGGTCCCGCCGGCGCCAGCATACACCAGCGAACCCTCATTACAGCAGAAGGCCGAGCGCGCGGCGCAAGCGGCGGCGACCAGCAGCGGAACCGAGCAGGTCCGACACTTGCTTGAAGCTGCTGGCCACTATCAGGCCCTCGGCGATTCCGACCGCGCACAGGCGGTGTTGAAATCAGTGGACTCCGCTCAGCTTTCCGGCCAGACATTGGCGCAATACACGAGCCTTTTCGCACCACTGCTACTAAGTCAGCACAAACATTTCCAGGCCCGGGCACTGCTCACGGCGCCAGCGCTGGAATCGACACTGGAGAGCCTGCCAGCCGATCTACACGCCGAGTTGCGTCGCCAGCGTGGCGATTTATTCTCGCTGCTGGGTGAAGACCGCGCGGCGATAATGGAATATGTCGCACTCTCCCGCCTCGCCAGTGACGAAAGCCGCATCAGGCAAGCGCACGACAACATCTGGCAAATTCTGAGCCACACCCCCAGCGCTACCCTGCAAGCACAAAGTGCCACCGCGCAAGGGATGGATATGAAGGGCTGGTACCAGCTTGCACTGGCCGCTCGCGGCCTGGGTGATGTCAGCCAGCAGCGGAGCCAGATCGCCCAGTGGCGGCAGCGCTGGCCGACCCACCCCGCGAGTATTCATCCGCCGGCCAACCTGGATGTCATCGTCAGTGGCGCCACCGACTCACCCACGCAGGTCGCGCTGTTATTGCCATTGACTGGCAATTATGGTGAGGCCGGCAGGGCCATTCGCGATGGCTTTCTGGCCGCTTACTACGACGGTCTGGGCCGGGCCAGCAGTACACCGCTGGTGAAAATCTACGACACCACCGCGGGCAACTCACCCGATATCTACCAGCAAGCCGTCAGGGAGGGAGCCCAGGTGACAATTGGGCCCCTGCGCAAGGAGGAGCTGGTGGCGATGAGAGCTTTACCGGAACTACCGATACCGGTGATCGGCCTGAATTATTTCGACGAGGACGAGCGCCGCAACCCTCATGCAGGCGCTGCCGCCAGGCCCGCCAATCTGTATCGATTCGGCCTGTCCATCGCCGACGAAGCCCGGCAGGTGGCCGAGCGCGCCTGGTTGGAAGGTCACCGCACTGCCTATGTCATGACACCTGACACCGCCTGGGGCGAGCGGGCGCGGGCCGCGTTCGCCGAGCAGTGGCTGGGCCTCGGCGGCAAACTGGTGAGTACCCCGCCCTACGCGCTGACGCTGAACGATTTCACCGAAATCATCAAGCCCAGCATGTTGCTTGACCAAAGCACCCAGCGCGCGCGGAAAATACAGCGCACGCTGGGTAGAACCATCGAGTCGGAACCGAGGCGGCGCCATGATATCGATATGATTTTTCTGATCGCCCTGCCCGCGCAGGGCCGCTCCATCAAACCGGCTCTGGATTTTTTCTACGCCCACGACCTGCCTGTTTACGCCACCTCGCACATTTACGCCAACAGCGGGCCCACGCATCTAAATCAGGATTTGGAGGGGATTCGATTCAGTGCCATGCCCTGGACCCTGCCCGGCATGGTTCCCGCGCACCTGTTACCGGATGAGGCACTGCTGGAGAGCTATCGGCATATCCACGCGTTGGGGGTAGACGCTTACCAGTTGTACCAGCGACTGGCGATGATGCAGGCTTCGCCACAAATGCAGTTATACGGGCTTACCGGCACACTGACACTGGCACCCGACAATACCATCCGGCGGGTCCAGCCCTGGGGCCAATTCAGCGGCAACAATGTGCGCGCCGCGCCGCAACTGCGGACCGACTGACACCGTGGCCACTAGTCGATCAATGGCTACCGGCGCGCGTGCCGAACAGTGGGCCTGCGAGTGGCTGCGCCGCAACGGACTCAGAATCAAGACCTGTAACTATCGAACCCGCCGAGGTGAAATAGACATCATCGCCGAGGACGGCGATACCCTGGTGTTTGTCGAAGTCCGCTTACGCGCCAATCAGAAATTTGGCGGCGCCCGGGAAAGTATCACGCCACGTAAGCAACAACGTATTATTCGAGCCAGCCAGCATTACCTGCAACAGCAACCCGGTGGCGGCTCCCGTGCCTGCCGCTTTGATACAATCTGCATCGGTCCAAAAACTGGCGCTGCGGAAAACGAAACAGAGTGGATTAAAGATGCCTTTGGCTGCGGTGAAGGATGGTGAGCCGAATGCCGACACGGGTCGGAGTCCGGGCTTTAGACCCCTGACCAGACCCCTGACCGCGCGCGAGGCGGTACTGCCACCTTCTTCCGCCCGGCAATCGGGGCCGCCCGAGCCGCGGCGCGATCTCCCAAACAAACCAGTGCCAGGGAACCCGGCATTACTGGCGATACCCTAACATCACGCACACGTCGACACTGAGAGGAACCGATTCAATGACCAAACCCTCGCTGATTTTTATCGTTCTTACCGCGGTTTTAATTACTGGCTGTACCAGCGCCATTCATGCGGTCACCAAGGAACCCATGCAACCGGACCCTTCCACCACGACCATAGGCACCGACGTTGACGACTGGCAAATGGCGACGTTGATCGGCGTCAACATCAAAAAGGCCGATCCCCAGCTGGAACGATCCCACATTAACGTGCACACCCATAACAGAATAGTCCTCCTGACCGGAGAAGTTCCATCGGCGGAACTCCGCACCCTGGCCGGTGATACGGCCCGCAGGTACCGGGATGTCAGGCAGGTATACAACGAATTGGCCATACAGGGCTCAACCTCCTTTCTCGCGCGCACCAGCGATAGCTGGATTACGACCAAGCTCAAGAGCATGTTGCTGGCCAATCGCGATGTAAAAGGCACGCGCGTCAAGGTCGTCACGGAAAATGGCGTCGTTTATCTGATGGGCCTGGTCACCCGCCGCGAGGCCGATACCATTAGTAATATCGCCAGCAATACCCGTGGCGTTCACAAGGTCGTACGGGTGTTTGAATACATCGATTAGTCCACCGCGCCCACTTGACTGATCCCCCAGCTCACAGAACCGCGATAGCCTATTGACGATGGCCACCCCTCTCTGGCAACCCACCGCCGAGCAGCTCAATCAGAGCAATATGATCGACTACATTCGCTTTATCGAAGGCGAATTCGGTGTCGCCTTTGAAGACTACGGGCAGTTTCACCGGTGGTCAGTAGACCGTGCCGCCGACTTCTGGGCCAGCATCTGGCACTATAGCGACATAATCGCCAGCGAACCCTGGCAGGAGGTGCTGGAGGACGCCGACCGATTTCCCGGCGCCCGCTGGTTTACCGGCGCCAGGCTCAACTTCGCCGAGAACCTGTTGCGCTTTGCCCAGCAACCCGCTTACCGAGACAAAGCCGCGCTAATCTCACGCCTCGAAAATGGCGAGCGTTACTCCCTGAGCTATGCCGATCTTCACCGAGAAGTGGAAAAGCTGGCGGCCGGTCTGCGCCAGGTGGGGGTTGCGCCGGGCGACCGGGTAGCGGCCTTCATGCCCAATGTCGCCGAAACCGTGATCGCCATGCTGGCGGCCACCAGCCTGGGGGCCATCTGGTCGTCGTGCTCGCCGGATTTCGGCATCAACGGCGTTATGGATCGCTTTGGCCAGATCGAGCCAAAGGTGCTGTTTGCCTGTGATGGTTATTATTACAACGGTAAAACCATCGACTCCCTGCCGCGCGTACGGGAAATTGCCGACCAAATCAGCGCCATTGAAAAACTGGTGATCGTGCCGATTGTCAACCGCAATAAACCAGGCGAACTGGATATCACTGACATCGGCAATGCCACCCTGCTGGACGAACTCAAAGTCGAGGCGCCGCCGCCATTGAACTTTGCCCAACTGCCCTTCGATCACCCCGTCTATATCATGTATTCCTCGGGCACCACCGGAGTGCCCAAGTGCATCGTTCATTCCGCCGGCGGCACCCTGATACAGCACCTCAAGGAACACATCCTGCATACCGACCTCAAGCCCGAGGACACCCTGTTCTACTTCACTACCTGTGGCTGGATGATGTGGAACTGGCTGGTCAGCGGCCTG
>JBECKV010000014.1:0-11191 GCA_040235495.1 Porticoccaceae bacterium | reverse complement strand
GACATCCAGGAAAAAATGGAGCAGCGCTTTCATAGCGACATGGAATACCTGAATAACTGGTCTGTCTGGCTTGATCTGAAGATCATCCTGCTGACGCCCTTTGCCCTGATCAGCGGCAAAAATGCCTATTGAGCTTGCGCACAATAGGGCTATCTATGGAGTTATTGCGCGCGGCAATAGCTGAAAACCACGCCAAATCAAGCCCCCATGACTTGCGTTTAAGCGACGTTAAGACAGATTCACCATGGCAATGACCACGCAACATTTACCACATTTAAAAACCAGAAACTAACTAGAATAGGCTACCATGCGATTAACATACCGGCCGGAGATTGACGGACTTAGAACGCTAGCGGTCGTATCCGTCTTAATATACCACTGCGAATTATTTTTTGGTGAAACTCATTTTTTAAAGGGCGGGTTTTTAGGAGTAGATATATTTTTTGTAATTTCCGGCTATTTAATAACATCGATAATAATAAGTGAATACTTTAGTACGGGACGATTTTCTTTCTCGAATTTTTACGAACGTAGAGCAAGAAGGCTTTTGCCGGCCCTTCTTACAGTAATAATCACCTCACTACCTTTTGCATGGTTTCTTTTAACTCCGGTGCAATTAGTTGATTTTTCACACTCGATACTAAGCACAATTGTATTCGGTTCAAATTTCTACTGGAACTACTCTTTACAACAATACGGTGCGGAATCTGCGCTTATAAAGCCGTTCCTGCATACCTGGTCCCTGGCGGTTGAAGAGCAATATTACATTATTTTCCCGCCCCTGCTGATGCTGCTTTACCGATGGTGGAAGCGTCATACGGCAATCCTGTTATCCACCGGACTTATACTTAGTCTGATATTTTCTGAAATAATGACCGATCACGACGTATCTTTTTCATTTTATATGCTCCCCAGTCGCTTCTGGGAATTACTAGCTGGCGGACTACTTGCACACCATCTGCTTTTCAATCAACAACCAACAGACAGTTTACTGCTAAAAAAAGTTATGCCGGTGTTAGGACTTATTTTGATCCTATACTCCATGGCATTCATAAACCTCGAATCCGGCCACCCAGGTATCGTTACTGCTTTTTCAGTCGCTGGAACGATACTAATAATATGGTTTGGTAGCGCAAAAGACGTCATCGGGAAAGCATTATCAAGCAGGTTATTTGTGAGTATCGGTCTTATTTCGTATTCATTATACCTTTGGCATTATCCCGTATATGCTTATGGGAGGATTTTAAATGGCAACCCCACATTGGCGGACAAATCGTTATGGGTGCTGCTCTCTTTTGCGCTATCAATAGCGACATATCATGTAATAGAAAGGCCTTTTAGAAAAAAATCTTTTATTTCTATAAATGGATTTGTATTAGTTATTACCGCGGCACTGATACTCATTTTTTCGACAACCATCTACTGGTCAAAAAATGACGGCTTTGAATCCAGGCTTAGGCACCTAAAAGAAGCATTAAATAACGCGAAACGAATTTGGACAGTACAGGACAATCAAAGGTGCCATTCAGGAGGCGGCGGGCGAAAACCCGCCTTTCCGCTCAACGATAGCTGCAAATTCGTCTACAATCAGAACGGAAAATACATTATCGTGGTAGGCGACAGTCATGCGGGCAGCCTGTCGGAAAGCCTGAGGTTACTGGCAAAGGACAATTCTTATAATTTTATACAATTAACGAGCGCCGGCTGTCCACACGTCAAAGGACTTTATACTGACGGAATTTGCGCGGACAGATCCAACAAGCTTGTCGAGTTTTTGGCTCGCTATCCGGGGTCGATCGTTATTTACAACTCTCGCGTTCCGCTTTTTTTGGAAATTGAGCGATTTGACAACCAGGAAGGAGGCAGGGAAGCAAATTACAAAAAGGTATCAAGGAAATACATTGAAAAGCAGTTCCCAATTCGTTCCCAGGCGCTTTTGGATACCTTGAACAGCCTTAAGGAAATTTCTGAAAAATTGGTAATTGTCTATCCGGTTCCTGAGCAGGGATTTAGCGTTAACGACAAACTTTTCGCTGATAGATCTCTACGAAACAGCGAATCTCAACTGCCCGTAATTACAACAAGTTACGACGTATTCAAAGCCAGGGTACAACGCTCTTACCAGGTGCTTGACAAAATCACCGGCAGCGATGTGATAAAAATTTTCCCGGAATCAATATTTTGCAGCAAAAGTTCTGGCCGATGCGTTGTTTCCGATAGAGAAAAAATTTATTACAGTAGTGACAATCACGTATCACCACTTGGTTCAACACTCATAGTTAACGAGATTGCCCGGGAACTTGGATTAAAAACAAACACTGCCAGTGAATCTCTGTAAACAACGCAAGCCTGACTAAAAATAACGGTCCTTGCTGATAGAAGTTTCTCACATTTGAGTATGCAGGATGCTCCGTGGGATGCACACATCATGGGTTTCGTCTAGACACAGACCGACATCCTTACCCAAAGTGCCGGCGCCTGCTCTTGAAATGTGGCCTATCCCGCTGCGTTGGGGCACACGGCTTTAGCACGCACAGCGTAATAGCCCTTCGCTACGACCCTAAGTCACGCGTTACCGTCCAGGGCGTTATCCTAAAATGGAATCTGCTATGGCGGTTTTACTCGATTTTTTGGTGCCATCGATAACGCGAGGCTATACCAAGGCACTTATTACAGTAAGTGCTCCACATGAGACTCGATCAGCCACCATGTCGGGCCAAATTCGTTTGCAGCACCAGAAGTAGGGAAATTATAATTTCCCGTTGTTCCGCCCTCTTGCAGGCCTCCATGAAATCCATCCAGCTGCGCGGCGCGCGTACGCACAACCTGAAAAACATCGATGTCGATCTGCCCCGCGACAGGCTCATCGTCATCACCGGCCTGTCCGGTTCGGGCAAGTCATCGCTGGCCTTCGACACGCTTTATGCCGAGGGCCAGCGCCGCTACGTGGAATCGCTTTCGGCCTACGCCCGGCAGTTCCTGTCGATGATGGAAAAGCCGGATATCGACCATGTCGAAGGTCTGTCACCTGCCATTTCCATCGAACAGAAGTCCACCTCCCACAACCCCCGTTCGACGGTGGGCACCATCACCGAGATCTACGACTACCTGCGCCTGCTCTACGCCCGGGTCGGCGAGCCGCGCTGCCCGGAGCACAACCAGGCCCTGGCGGCTCAGACCGTCACCGAGATGGTCGACCAGATTCTGGCGCTGGGCGAAGGCACACGGCTGCTGTTGCTGGCGCCCCTGATTCAGGAGCGCAAGGGCGAGCATCTGCACGTCTTCGATCAATTGCGCGCCCAGGGCTTTATCCGCTGCCGCGTGGATGGCCAAGTCTACGAACTGGACGAGTTGCCCAAACTGGAGAAAAACAAAAAGCACACTATCGAAGTCGTGGTCGATCGCATCAAGGTTAGCGCCGACATCGGCCTGCGTCTGGCGGAATCGCTGGAAACAGCCCTGCGTCTTTCCGAGGGACTGGTGCTCATTTGGCCAATGGATGAGGATGGCGAGGAACGGGTGTTCTCGGCCCGTTTCGCCTGCCCGGTGTGCAATTACAGCATCAACGAGTTGGAACCGAGGGTGTTTTCCTTCAACAACCCCTCCGGCGCCTGCCCCGGCTGTGACGGCCTGGGCGTCAAGCAGTTTTTCGACGTGGCGCGCATCGTTCAGTTTCCCGAAGCGACCCTGTCCGAGGGCGCCATTCGGGGCTGGGATCGCCGTAATCTGTTTTATTTCAACATGCTGACCTCGCTGGCCGATCACTATGGCTTCGATATCGATACCCCCTTTCAGGAGCTGGGCAACCCGCATCAGCAGAAGATATTGTTCGGCAGCGGCGCCGAGGAAATCACGTTTAATTACATCAACGACCGGGGCACGGTTTACAAACGCACCCACCGCTTCGAGGGCATCATCCCCAACCTGGAGCGGCGCTTTCGCGATACCGACTCCCAGTCCCTGCGCGAGGAACTGACCAAATACCTGGATACCCAGCCCTGCCCCGAGTGCCAGGGCCAGCGCCTCAATAAAGCCGCCCGCCACGTTTTTATCGAAGACGAGAGCCTGCCCCGGATTACCGCCCGCTCGGTGGGCGAATTGCGAAGTTATTACCAGGAGTTTTCCCTGGCCGGCCAGAGAGGCGAGATCGCCAATCGCATCCTCAAGGAAATTCGCGACCGCCTGGCCTTTCTGGTGGACGTGGGGCTGGACTACCTGACCCTCGACCGCAGCGCCGAGACCCTGTCCGGCGGTGAAGCCCAGCGCATCCGCCTGGCCAGCCAGATCGGTGCCGGTCTGGTCGGCGTCATGTACATTCTCGATGAGCCATCCATCGGCCTGCACCAGCGGGATAACGAGCGCCTGCTCAATACCCTGATTCGCCTGCGCGATCTCGGCAATACCGTGATCGTGGTCGAACACGACGAAGAGGCCATACAGGCCGCCGACCATATTATCGATGTCGGTCCCGGCGCCGGCATTCACGGCGGCGAGATCGTCGCCCAGGGGACTCTGCAAGATATTGTCGCCACTGCCGCGTCATTGACCGGCGATTATCTGGCCCGGCGCCGGACCATCGAGGTGCCGGCGCGGCGAACGCCGCCGCAGGCAAAGCGCATGCTGTGCCTGCACGGCGCCAGCGGCAATAACCTGAACAATATCGATCTGGAAATTCCCGTCGGCCTGTTCACCTGTATCACCGGCGTGTCGGGTTCGGGCAAATCCACCCTCATTAACGAGACCCTCTACCCGCTGGCGGCGACCTCGCTCAACAAGGCCAGCACGCTCAAGGCCGCCCCGCATACAGGTATTGAAGGGCTGGAATATCTCGATAAATGCGTGGACATCGATCAGAGCCCTATCGGCCGGACGCCACGTTCGAACCCGGCCACCTATACCGGGATATTCACCCCGGTTCGGGAGCTGTTCGCGGGCACCCAGGAGGCTCGCTCCCGGGGTTATAAGCCGGGACGTTTCAGCTTCAACGTCAAGGGCGGCCGCTGCGAGGCCTGCCAGGGCGATGGCGTCAAGAAAGTCGAAATGCATTTTCTGCCCGATATCTATGTCACCTGCGACGCTTGCGAGGGCAGGCGTTATAACCGCGAGACCCTGGAAATTCTCTATAAAGGCAGGAACATTCACGAAGTGCTGGATATGACCATCGAGAATGCCCATGCGTTTTTTTCGGCCATTCCCGCGGTTGCCTCGAAGCTGCAAACCCTGATGGATGTGGGGCTTTCCTATATCAAACTCGGACAATCGGCCACCACGCTTTCCGGCGGCGAGGCGCAAAGGGTCAAGCTGTCCCGCGAATTATCCAAGCGGGACACCGGCAAAACCCTTTATATTCTCGACGAGCCCACCACCGGCCTGCATTTCCACGATATCAAGCAGCTGCTGGGCGTGCTGCACCGTTTTCGCGATCACGGCAACACCGTGGTGGTCATCGAACACAACCTGGACGTTATCAAGACCGCGGACTGGATCGTCGATCTGGGTCCGGAAGGCGGCAAGGGTGGCGGCCGAATCATCGCTACCGGGACTCCGGAGTCGGTGGCCCGGTGCCGGACCTCCCACACCGGCAGGTTCCTGAAGCCACTGCTGCAAAAGCAAAAAGCCGGAGCACACCGCAAAGGCAAGACAAGAGACGACCATCCACGACCTGAAAACGATAATCCCAGACCTGAAAACGATAATCCCCGACCTGAATCCGGGGCCCGGCGGGGTGGCGCCCGTGCCGGCGCCAATACCGGGACCTAAGCAGCCACGGACTCACTTCCGGTAGTCAGCCCCCTGTGGCAACATCCCTGCTCATGAACGTCTATCTGGTCGGCGGCGCGGTCCGCGATGCCCTGCTGAGCCTGCCCGTGAAGGAGCGGGACTGGGTGGTGGTGGGCAGCACGCCCCAGCAGATGGTGGATGCCGGTTATCGCCCCGTGGGCAGGGATTTCCCGGTGTTTATCCACCCGGACACCGGCGAGGAATACGCCCTGGCCCGCACTGAACGCAAAACCGGCCACGGCCATCAGGCCTTTGCCGTTCACGCCAGCCCCGATGTCACTCTCGAAGCCGACCTGGCGCGGCGGGATTTCACCATTAACGCCATGGCCAGAAGCCACGACGGCGCTTTGATCGACCCCTACGGCGGTCAACGGGACCTGAACGCGCGGGTGCTGCGCCATGTCTCCGGCGCGTTTGTCGAAGATCCGCTGCGCGTGCTGCGCGCCGCCCGCTTCATGTGCCAGCTCAAACCCTTTGGTTTCACCATTGCGCCGGAAACCCTCGCGCTCATGCGGCAGGTGGTCGCCAGCGGCGAACTGGCGCATCTGAGTCCGGAGCGTGTCTGGCGGGAAACCCTGAAAAGCCTGTCCCAGGATCATCCGCGGAGCTATGTTGAAACCTTGCGTCAATGCGGCGCCCTGGCGGTCCTGCTGCCGGAGGTCGAGCGCCTGTTTGGCGTTCCCCAGCGCGCCGATTACCACCCGGAGATCGACACCGGCCTGCATACCCTGATGGCGCTCGACCGCGCCGTCGAGTTGAGCGACAGGCCGGAAGTGCGTTACGCCGTGCTGGTGCATGATTTGGGCAAAGGTATTACCCCGGCGGACATTCTGCCCCGGCACATCGGCCATGAAGCCGGAGGCCTGCCGCTGGTCGAGGACGTATCGCGGCGACTGCGGGTGCCGACCCGCTTTCTTAAACTGGCCCGGGTGGTCACCCGTTTCCACTTGCAGTGCCACAAAATCACCACTCTCAAGCCCGGCACCATATTGAAGCTGCTCAAAGGTCTGGATATTTTCCGCAACCCCGACCAACTCGAAGCCTTTTTGTTGGCTTGCGAAGCCGATGCTCGCGGACGCTCGGGTTATGAAAACAGCCCCTACCCCGCCAAAGCCTGGTTGACCGCGCTGGCGGATCGACTGGCTAGCCTGGATGTCCGGGCCCTGGTCGATAGTGGCCTGCAAGGTGAGGCCCTGGGCGAGGCCATCGAGCGACGCCGCCTGGAAATCATCAGCCAATACAAGGCCGAAACCCGTGACCCCGGCTGACAGGGTCGGCCGGGTGGCACTGATTACCGGCGCCGCCCGGCGCATTGGCGCGGCCATTGCCCGGCACCTGCACAGGCTGAACTATCGTGTGGTGATCCATTACCACGGCTCACTGATCGAGGCCGAAGCGCTAAGCGATAGCCTGAATCAGCTCCGCCCCGACTCCGCGGCCATCATCGGCGCGGATTTGCGTGACCCCGGCGCCGTGCAAGCCCTTGCCCGGCACAGCATCGAACGCTGGGGGCGCATGGATGCCCTGGTCAACAATGCGTCCACCTTTTACCCCACCCCTCTGGCCAAGGCCAGCGAACAGGACTGGGACGACTTGTTCGCCAGCAACCTCAAGGCACCGTTTTTTCTGAGCCAGGCGCTGAGTGATGAATTGATCAGGCAGGCCGGAGCCATCGTCAATATCGCCGACATTCATGCACGCCAGCCCCTGCGTGAACACAGCCTCTACTGCATGGCCAAGGCGGGAAACCTCATGCTCACCAAAACCCTGGCCCGGGAACTGGCGCCCCGGGTGCGGGTCAACGGCATCGCACCCGGGGCCATACTCTGGCCCGAGCACGATCAATCTCCCGACGATCGATCTCCCGACGGTGAATCTCTCGAAGTCGACGGCCAGCGGCAAGCCATCATCAGCCGCGTGCCCCTGCAGCGCATGGGCAGCCCCGAGGATATCGCCCGCCTGGCGGCCTTTCTTATCACCGACGCCGGCTACCTGACCGGCCAGACCATCGCCGTGGACGGGGGCAAGCACCTGGTATCCTGAATTTTCCTACGCCCTCCGCGCATGCCCGCGCCCTGCGATTTACTCAATCCAGGGATTGCCGGTTTTAGCGGCTCGATCCGCTACTCCCCTGCCGAGCACAGGCGAGCCAACCTGTCTTCTATAGCCGATAGCCGATAGCCGAAACGGCTTGATGCACGTCAAGGGCGCATGGCGCCGCGCAAATATCCGCCAATAAAGTTCTTGAAACTCTTGGGAAAAGAACCATATTTACGCTGGTAAGTAATCTGTTGAACACACCCGGAGGGTAATACTCATGTCACTGGTACCAAGAGGAAATTTTTTTGATATAGACCGCGTCTTCGATCAACTCTGGCCCCCCGGCCCGAAAGCCGAAGCGGCCGAGTGCGGTTTCTTTGCGCCTCGCATTGACATTGTCGAACTTGAAGACCACTACGAAATCAGCGCGGAGCTGCCTGGCGTCGACAAAAAGGATGTCCATATCACGCTGGAAGATGGAACCCTGTCCATTACCGCGGAAGTAGAGAAGGAAAAAAAGGAAGAAAAAGCCGGCCGGGTCATTCGTCAGGAGCGACGTTACGGTAGGTTTATGCGCAGTTTTACGCTCGGCAATAATGTCAAGGAGAGCGATATCCAGGCCACCTACAATAACGGGGTACTGAAGCTGAGTGTGCCGAAAACCAGGGAAGAAACGCCGCAGAAAAGGCGTATTGAAATCGGTTAAAGGCCTGTCCAAAGAGCGGCCCGGAAGCGCCAGCGCCGCACTTCCGGGCGGGGGCTTTCTGGCGAGGGCTTGCTGGCGGGGACTTGCTGGCGGTTTCTGGAGGCGAGCATCAGACCGGGCGGCAAACCGCCCGGTGTCAGTCGCCGGTTTGCGTGGAAATCTGTTTACCCCGCCAATAAAACGTCACCGGCCAGAGTCGCTGCCCGGCCAGGGATAGTTCCTCGACCAGCGCTCGGTAGGTTTTCTGGCGCACCGGATGGCGTTCATCACCGGCGATATCCGCCAGCGGAATCAATACAAAGGCATTTACCAGAATCTCGCCACGGGGCAGATCAACCCCGTCAAACACGCCTACCGCTTGGCCATAGGTGAGTATATCGATGTCCAATGTTCTCGGACCAAACCGCGCGCCGTTGCGCTCCCGGCCGTTGTCATCCTCGATTTTACGCATAACCGCGGCCAGTTCACCCACCGGGCGGTCACTGTCCAAGCCGACCACCAGGTTGTAAAAATTTTCCCCGTCAAAACCGACGGCCTCGCTTTCATAGACCCGGGAAATGGACAGGCATCCGAACTCGGCATGCAGTGCGTCGAGTGCGGCGACGATCCTTGCGGTGCGGTCAATGTTTGAGCCAAGGCTCAGGTAAATACGCTGGGATGGACGATCGCTCATAACCGGGCTTTCTTTTCTCAAGCCTCGCCTCTCAAGCCTCGCCACATCCAGGCTTCCGGCCTCGCTCAATGATCAAACCCACATCTTCCGCGCCGCGCAGGGCCCCTGGCTTGCTCAGGCGCAGCCGGACCCAGGGCACCTTGAATTCATTAATGATAATTTGGCTGACTTCTTCCGCCAGACGCTCGACCAGCAGACAGTTGCTGGTTTCAATGAAGGCAATCAGCCGCTTGGCCACGGCTTTGTAATCGAGGGCGTCCTTGATATCGTCGCTGATGGCGGCGGGCCTGATATCGGCCGCCAGGTCCAGATCCAGGGAAATCACCTGCCGCACTTCCCGCTCCCACTCGAAAATACCGATGATGGCTTCGACCCGCAAATCGCGGATATAAACGATATCCATAACTATTCCTGTCAGTTAGCTGGTCCTGTCAGTTAGCCGGTCCTGTCAGTCAGCCACGGCTCAGGCAGGGCCTCGGTGTTTCAGCGGCGGCAAAGTGTCCATCGGCCACCGGGGTTGGGCGCGAATCGCCAAATCATCGCCCTGGCCAGCCAGCAGGCGCTGACAGCCGGCGTAGGCGATCATGGCGCCGTTATCGGTACAGTATTCATTCCGGGCATAAAACACCGAGGCGCCCAGTTTGCCCAGGGCTTTGGTCAGGCCTTGCCGCAATTCCAGATTCGCCGATACACCGCCAGCCATCACCAGCACCCGCAACCCGCTCTGCTCCAGGGCACGGCGACATTTAATCACCAGGGTATCGACCACCGCGCTTTGGAAGGCACAGGCGATATCGGCCATGGTCTGCTCGTCGGGTAGCACATCGCCGCCACGCTGCTCGTTGATGGTATTCAGGACATAGGTCTTGAGGCCGGAAAAACTGAAATCCAGCCCCGGTCTGTCGGTCATCGGGCGTGGAAAAGCGAAGCGTCCAGGGCCACCCCGCTCGGCGAGTTTCGCGATTCTCGGCCCGCCGGGATAATCCAGATCCAGCATTTTTGCGACCTTGTCGAAGGCTTCTCCGGCGGCATCATCGAGCGATTGCCCAAGAATTTCATACTCGCCGATACCGGCCACCGAGACCAGCTGGGTGTGGCCACCGGAAACCAGCAGGGCGACAAAAGGAAACGCCGGCGGCCGCGGTTCGAGCATGGGCGCCAGCAGATGACCTTCCATATGGTGTACCCCGATGGCCGGCACCCCCCAGGCATAGGCCAGGGAGCGGCCTACCGCGCCGCCCACCATCAGGGCCCCGATCAGCCCCGGACCGGCAGTATAGGCCACGCCATCGATGTCCCGGGCCTCGCACCTGGCTTCGGCCAGCAACTGGCGAATCATCGGCAGAAGCTTGCGCACATGGTCGCGGGAGGCCAGCTCCGGTACCACGCCGCCGTATTCAGCGTGCACCTTCACCTGACTGTAGAGTGCGTGGGCCAGCAGACCGGCCTCGCTATCGTAGATGGCGACGCCGGTTTCATCACAGGAGGTTTCTATACCCAATACCCGCATAATCCGATACTCGCATGACCTGATACCCGCCTGGCTGGCGCGCTCCCGTGGGGCTGGGCATGATAAAGTGCCCACCATCGCAAAACCACCCCGAATTCAGCGGCTTAGCCCGCCAGCACCGGTAAATTAGGCTTTGCACGGTCTGTCATTACTGTGTAGAATCCCCGCCCCGCTGACCAATGATATGAAATTCACCAATAGGGTAACCAATAAGGGTAACTATGCCTTCAGTACGCATCAAAGAAAACGAGCCTTTCGATATCGCCCTGCGCCGCTTCAAGCGCTCCTGTGAAAAAGCCGGCGTCCTGGCGGAAGTACGGCGCCGGGAGTACTACGAGAAGCCCACCTGGAGCCGCAAGCGCAAGGCCGCGGCGGCGGTAAAGCGTCACGCCAAGAAAGTCCAGCGGGAATCCCGAAAGTTCGAGCGTCTGTATTGATCGTTACCCCTACCCTGCCGGCGGACTGCCATCAGCGGCACAAT
>JBECKV010000171.1:0-3219 GCA_040235495.1 Porticoccaceae bacterium | reverse complement strand
CTGGGCGGAATCCTGCGCTTCACCCAACTGCAACTCCCGCTGCACGACACCCATTAAAAACGCGGCACACAGAGCGTCGTAGCGCTCGGCACCCTGGGTTCTCGCGGCGACCCCTTCGGCGAACTCCCTGACCGTGGCGAGAATTTCCTGAATATCGGGGTTATCCTGGCTCAAAGCCTGCCTCTGTTCTCTGTCGATGGGCTTATTTGTGCATGCAAACGAACCGGGCAAGGGGATCGTCGAGGACGCGTAATCAACACTAGCGGTAATCCCCCTTGATCGCCATCAGCATATCGTATTCGACCATGGCGATATTGCGGCCGCAGCAGGCAAAGGGCAAGGAACGGCGCTCACCGCTCATGTGACCATCGATCTGCATCATATTGATCACCGCCCAGCGCAGGGTGGCGAAAATTTCCCACCAGCGCAGCTCTTCGGCATCGGGCACGTCGCCGCCGTTGGCGCCGTAGGCGGCCAGCAACTCTTCTCGCCGACCCATGCCGCCCACGGGCAGGTCTGTCCGGCCATAGCGCCAGGAGCGCATGCACAGCCAGCCGAACTCCTCCGCGACGCTACCGATGTGAGCACACTCCCAATCCAGCACCGAAACAATGCCCCCGGGCCCGAGAATGATATTGCCGATGCGGTATTCTCCGTGCAGAAAGGCGCGCCGACGGGGCGGCGGACGATGGTTTTCCAGCCAGCGGATGCCCACTTCGATACCCGGGAAGCAATTGCCATAGCCCTGATAGCGGGTCACTTGCGCGGCCAGGGCGTCCCGGCTGTCGGCCACCGTTTCCAGAAAGCTGAACTCCCCGGGATCTATGGCGTGCAGGCGGGCCAGAAACTCGCCGGACTGAGTGGCAAAACGCTTGCGTGCGGTTGCGAAAGCAGCATCGGAAAGCAAGGTCTTGGGCAGGGTCTCGCCTTCGACACAGACGACCACGAACCCGTTATCCAGATGATCCGCCGCTTCAAGCTCAAACACCGGTTCCGGCACGGGCAGCCCATGGCCATGAACAATTCGAAGGATGCGGTACTGATCCGCGGTTGCAATAAAAGGGGAATACTCCGATTTGACCGTTTCCTGACGCAACACCAAACGGCGGCGGATTGTGCCCTCCACCAGGTCGAACAGCAGCGTTCGGTTGGACGCACCGAAGGTGGCTACAGAGATATTTTCCACCCTCGCCGCGCAGCCATAACGCCGTTGCACCGCCCGACCCAGCTTGTCGACGATGGTGTCAACCAGGGCCTGATCAGGAGCGCCGCTCATTACCGACTCCATTTATGGGAGTATGTGAGGCGACCATGAGGGTATGAGCGACGACCATCATCACAGCGGGTAGCCCACCGGTTCACCCGCTTCGAGAAATTCGATGTATTCGGTGATGCCTATGCCGGGGCGGCCATCATCCCAGGCCCATTCGGTAAAGGCTTCGACAATGCGGCACTCGAGACTCTCGCCGTTGACCTCCCGGTGATTGCGCAGTGGCGCAAGGGTAAGGATGTTTCCGTTAATCCTGACTTTGCGATTAGCCGTGCGAATGCCCAGTTGTACCGAGACGGGTTCTTTTTTTTCGTCCCACTCGGTGAAGACATCCATATCGACAATCTGTTCGTATTGCCCGTCCACCAGAAGCACGCCGCGGCGGTGGGTATTGCCCTGTCGATCAATGCGCTTGAGCATCATTAAACCCCGATCATCACCGAAGTTGGCAATGAACAGGCGATAGTAATAAATATTGGTCCAGTAGCGCGGCCCCCAGCTGTGGTCGCGCCAACCGTGGCCGTCGATATCCCAACTTTGGTCTCCCACGGCAATACGGCCAACGGTGCGAACGTGCTGATTAAAGTGGCCCAGGGAAAAGTCCCGCCCATACATGGTTTCAACGCCGGGCTCGATGGGTTCGCCACCGTTCATGGGCGATAACCCGGTGGCCAGGAACTCGAACTCACAGGGAACGCGGGGCGCGGTCCTGAACATCTCTCTCGGCGTTTTCAAAATCTGGGGATCATCCAGCAGCATTGCTTCTCCGGCGTATCGCATACTGACTGACTTAAAGGGTTCGTTGACCTGATAAGTCAGGCCGCCGGCGTCGTGTTTGTCGTTAGTGGTAATTTTCGGACGCTGGAACTGGCAGGCCACACGTCCGTCGGGGAGGTAGATGCAGACCGACAGCTCGGCGTGACCTTCGTTGATGCGGTTGCCTATCCGCGACCACAATCCCATCCTGTGGCGGCTGTCCCAACCATTGACATACACACTTTCGTTGAAATTCAGTTCCGCCGTCGGCTTGTGACTGTATTCATCGGCCACGTCCAATCGATAGGTGCTCATACCCCCTCCCGCGAGATTCCATTGGTTTTCCGGCAACGCCATTGCGCGCATTCCGGCATCCTCGGCGCGACAACATTGTTACTCAAATCATCGATACCATCGGCGGCAGACTATACCCTAAAGACGGCCGAACCTTAAAACTCCAGCCGATTGGGCTCACGTACCCGTTATAGGGGCGTGCCGAGCGCTGCTCAACGAGTCTATACCGAAGAGTCAAATAGCAGTGAAATTGACAAGCCGCCCATGGCGACAACCGTGGCCCCAGTGGCGAATAGGGTACGCAGTGGCGCGCCGAGGTCGGCAACGGCAGAGGGGCAGGTAGTTGTCGTACGACAGCAACGTATCATGGGCTTTCCGATTCAGCCCGGCGCTGTGACCAGGGCTATTGAAGATGGCAACCCATCCCGATCAGCGCACCATTCCCCTGTGCCAAAGTGATGTTACCAGTGGGTATTAAACTGTTCCTTTTTTCCGCGAATGGTGAGAAGATGCGCAACCTGTTGACATAGCTTCAAGCCCTTCCCCAGCTGAAAGTCTGTCAAAACCCGATGTACAAATTACGTTAGCCCGGCAACGGCTGTTGCTGGAAGGCTCTGAATACCGCGGCTTTCAGGCGGTCGTCTGATTCACGCAACCGGGCATAGACCCACAGAGTCGCTAATGAAACGTGATCTTGCAGCTGCTCAAATACTTGTGGCGCCTTCAGTTACACGTTGCAGTTGCATCTACCCGAGGACATGAAGATGAAGTGTTTTGACTTGAGTGGAAAAGTCGCCATTATCACTGGCGGCAATGGCGGTTTGGGCCTGGGGATTGCCAAGGGCCTGGCCTCGCAAGGCTGTGCCGTTGCCCTGGTGGGACGCAATCAGGAAAAAATT
>JBECKV010000198.1:0-19172 GCA_040235495.1 Porticoccaceae bacterium | reverse complement strand
CGCCACCCGCAAGCGCCGCGAGCCTACCATCCAGGTCAAGATAATCCTCGTGTTGCTGCTTTTTTAATCGGGCCAGCTCATTGCCCTGCTCCTCCACCAGACCACGCAATTGTCGTATCTCTTCAAGCAACATCTGATAGCGGTAATAAGGGTCATCCGTGCCCTCTTCGGCGGTCACTGCGGTGGCTGCCGGAGACAGTGTTCCACTCGTCTGTTCCGTCTGCCGGGCCGGCCTTTCGGACGCCTTGGCGCCGATACCGATTTCCTCCACTGGCGCCGGTGCGGCGACGCTTAGTACCGATGACAGCATGACCGGTAATAAAGCCAAAACGGCCCGACAGCGGGGGATTCGAAAAACAGTTCTCATTAGTTTATGTAGCGAAGTTTATGTAGCGGGTTTATTAAAAATGCCAGTGGCAAGGCGGAACGCACCTTAGCGCGTACCGCCACCACTTTTGGGGAAAACCTACTTGAGTTCGGCTCTTCGGTTCAGCGCCCAATCGGATTCGTTGCTACCCATCGCCACGGGTCGCTCTTCACCATAGCTGATGACTTCCAGCAAACTGGCATCGACACCCTGGGATACCAAAAAATCCCTCACTGCCGCGCCGCGACGCTCACCCAGTGCCATATTGTATTCGCGGGTACCGCGCTCATCGGCATGGCCTTCAATACGTACATTTACCGGTCTCGTCTGCAGTCGCTGAGCGTGGATACGCAGCGCCGCGAGCGCCTCGGGCTTGAGGATGGACTTGTCAAACTCAAAGTAAAAGACGGTCTCCAGACCACCGGACGTATCGAGGCCACTACCGCCGACCCCGTCGTCACTCACGCTACCAGTCGTTACCGCTCCGCCGGAAATACTGGTCCCCGTTCCGGCAGTGTCGTCAGTCGTTGGCGACGACGAACATGCAACTAAAAATGCCGACAACATACTGACTAACAAAGTGGTTTTTAAAACTGAACGCTTCATTGTTTTCTCCAAAGGGTAAGTGCCTGATGGCACCTGCGAATGTTATACGATTATTGCAAAAAGGGCGACCATGCCGGCTCCCTCACGTCACCACTTCGGGACGGCAAAAGGTAGCGCACACCGGCATCGATGGACACCGCCGCCAGGACACCTTTACTGCCAGCTTTGGTCGCGTAAAGCAGCATGGCGCCGTTGGGCGCGACGGAAGGGGACTCATCCAAACTGGTGGAGGTCAGCACGCGCAGATCCCCGGTTACCAGGTCCTGCGAAGCAATATGGAATACCCCCTCGCGTCTGTGCACCATCACCAGGGTGCGGCCATCCGGCGCCAGGCTTGGCTTGGCATTGTAGGAACCCTGAAAAGTGAGCCGTTCGATCCCGCCACTGGCGATGGTCAATTTATAGATCTGCGGCGAACCACCGCGGTCGGAAGTAAACAGAATGGCTTTGCCATCGGGCGTCCAGGTGGGCTCGGTGTCGATGGCAAAGTGTTGAGTCAGCCTGGTAAAGCCGCGCGTCGCCAAACTAAACAGGTATATTTCCGGGTTGCCGTCCTTGGACAGTACCAGAGCGAGGCTGCGACCATCGGGAGACCAGGCCGGCGCGCCGTTCAAACCACGAAAATTAGTCAGTTGTTCGCGCTGGGCACCAGCCAGGCGTTGACGAAAAATCGCCGGCCGACCGGTTTCGAAGGACACATAAACCAGCTCACTGCCATCCGGCGACCAGTTTGGCGACATGATCGGCTGCCTGGACTTGAGCATCAGACGTTCCCGGGCGCCATCGGCATCGGAGACCATCAGCCGGTAGATCAATTCACCCCGTTCCGGTGTCGCCGTGACATAGGCCAGGCGGGTGGAAAAAGCGCCACGGATGCCGGTAACGGCCTCGAAAACCTTGTCGCTGATATAATGGGCAACATCCCTCAGCTCGTTGCTTCGTCCCTGGACGCGGTGGGTAAACACGGTCCGCTCACTCGGGATCTCCAGCAAACTGAAGTCCACCTGGATACGCCCGTCTCCCTGAGTCAGGGCCTTGCCAACCACCAGATACTCCATGCCGACAACCCGCCAGTCGCGAAAGTAAACCTCCGCCACGGTCGCCGGATTAGAGAGCATATTCGTCCTCGGCATCGGCTCGAACAAGCCGCTGCGACGCAGGTCATCGGCAACAATGCCAGCAACATCCTCATTGGCGCCGGCAATGGCGATCACCGGAATGGCTATTTTTGTCGGGTTGTCGGCTCCGCGCGTAATTTCAATACTCAGTTGGGCGGAAGCCTCGAGGGCGATAAAGAATGTCAAAACGAAAGCGACAAGAACCTGGTTTCTGATCAAAATTCCCTCCATAAAACAGTTTTTGATTACAAGCGCAAATCATCGGGCCTGAACACCAGACGAAAGCGGCGGAAACTGGACTCAAACAGCCGCGGGTTGGACTGGGACAACTCCTGCAAACGCTCAAAGCGCTCGACCTTATGGACCGCCTGCTCGGCGGAGCGGTCGAAGGCACTGTTGCCGCTACTTTTTTCCACCGCCACCGACACCACCCGTCCGGTTGGCACCAACTGAATGATCAAGGTCACTTCCATGCCGCGCCGCGCACTGGGTGGACGACTCCACTGGCTGGCGATCCGATCGCTGATATAGGCGCTATAACTGCCGATCGCCTGTTCATCCGCGGCCGCATTGCGAAACGCCTCCTCGTTTTTTAAGGCCTCGGCGAAAGCCAGTTCCTGTTCCCGCTTGCGGGCGTCTTCCCGCGCTTTTCTGGCTTCTTCTTCCTTGCGCTTGCGGGCCTCGGCCTGCTCTTGTTCCCGGCGCAATCGCTCCTTCCTTGCCTGCTCTTCCCTTGCCTTTTTTTCCTTGGCCAACTTTTCCTTGGCCACTTTTTCCTGACGCAATCTCTCCTGGCGCAGTTGCTCGTTACGCTTGGCCTCAGCCTGTTTTTGCGCCGCTATCCGCTGCTGGTTTTCCTCCGGCGGTTTTTTTTTGGGCGCCGATACCGGCGCCCTGGGCGGTTCCATCTGGAGCAATTTCGCTTCGATGTATTGAGGAGTAATCCGCGCTGTTTTGCGCGCGGGCGTCCACCCGACAATCAGTATCGCGATGATCAAGGCGTGCAGGGACACACTGGCCACGACGCCAGCGGAATACGTTGTCGATTTACGGTTCACGCGCATCCCTCACACCACTTCAACCAGAACATCTGGCGCAGGTCCGTTGAGCATCGCTTACTTACCAGATGGCGGCTCGGTAACCAGGCCGACGCTGGGGGCGCCCGCACCCTGCAGCTCCGCCATCAGGTTGACCACCGTACCGTAATCAACGCGTCGGTCACCCCAGACCAAAACGGGTGTATCCGGCTTCTGGGCCAGGACTTTGCCGACTTTCGCGACGATGTCGGCAAGCGCTTCCTGTTTGTTTTCACCATTGCCCAGATCCACGTAGTAACTGCCGTCGTCCTTGACCGAAACGATGAGGGGATCCTTGGCCTTGTCATCCAGGGGTGTGCTCGGCGCCTTGGGCAGTTCCACCTTGACGCCCTGCATGAGTAATGGCGCGGTAATCATAAACACGATCAACAGCACCAGCATCACGTCGATGTAGGGCACGACGTTGATTTCCGCGACCAGCTTTTTGCGCTGGCCCTTTCCCGCTTTTCCGATAGCCATGGTTATTGATTGTGGACCTGGCGGTGGAGGATGCTGGAAAACTCATCCGCGAAGGTTTCGTAGGCGTTATACAGCGCATCGGCGTGCGCCGAATAGCGGTTGAAGGCCAATACGGCCGGGATCGCGGCAAACAGACCCATGGCCGTGGCAATCAATGCCTCGGAAATACCGGGGGCCACGGTCGCGAGAGTCGCCTGCTGCACATTGGCCAGACCGCGAAAAGAATGCATGATGCCCCAGACCGTGCCGAACAGCCCGATATAGGGGCTCACCGAGGCGACACTGGCCAGAAACGGCAGGTGGGTATTGAGCTTGTCCTCTTCCCGGTTGAGGGCCACGCGCATGGCCCGCTCAACCCCCTCCATCACTACGTCCGGGTCCGCCGAGCGGCTCTTGGACAAACGGCTGAATTCCCTGAAACCGGCGCGAAACAGGCTCTCGACCCCGTCGATGGTATGGTCTTCGTTGACCCGGTTGTTGCCGTGACGAAACAACTCGTTGAGATCGACACCGGACCAGAAGGTATTCTCGAATTCCCGCAAGTCCTCGCGGGTTTGCCTTATATACAGCCCGCGCTGGACAATCATGACCCACGAGACCACCGAGGCCCCCAGCAAAATGAGCATCACCAGCTGCACCGGCACGGTGGCGCCGACGATCAACGACCACAATGAAAGTTCTTCTGTCACCCTTTACTCCTGTTTCCGCAATGCAATGTTGAAAATTGGTCAATGCCGTTATCGGCTGGTCTGACCGAAAACCTGTTCGAGCAATGCCGAAGGCATCGCCACCGGCCGGTTGGTACGTTGATTAACGCAGGCTACCTTGATTTGGCCGACGCACAGGAGTTCCTCGTCCCTCAACACCCTTTGCTCGACCTGAAAATACGCCCGACCATAATCAACACCCCTGGCAGTGATGACAATTTCATCGTCGAGGCGCGCGGGCTTTTTATAATCCGCGGTCAATGAATGCACGACAAGAATCCTGTTTTCACTCCAGAACGCCGGGCTGGCGAAGCCGTAACTGCGCAGCCAGTCGGATCTGGCGCGCTCCATGTATTTGAGGTAATTGACGTAGTAAACGATTCCCTGGGCGTCGGTATCCTCGATATAGACCCTGACGGGCAAACGGAATTCCCTGGTCAACCGCGTCTCCCGATCATTCGCCCAGCAGATCCCCCTGCCGATTGACAGGTTTGGGCATAACAAGGCCCAAGTGCTGGTAAACCTGGGGCGTCACCACGCGACCGCGGGTAGTACGCATCAGATAGCCCTGCTGGATCAGATAGGGCTCCACCACGTCCTCCACGGTGCCCCGCTCCTCACTGATGGCGGCAGCAATGCTGTCGACACCCACCGGCCCACCCTGAAATTTCTCGATGATTGTCCCGAGCAGGCGCCGATCCATTTGATCCAGCCCCAGCTTATCGACGTTAAGCATATTCAGAGCCTGGTCGGCGATATCGGCGGTGATGGTGCCGTCGGCGCGCACCTCGGCGTAATCCCTGACCCGGCGCAGCAGTCGGTTGGCTATGCGGGGCGTGCCCCGTGACCGACGGGCGATCTCGAGCGCGCCGACGGGATCTATGGGCACATTCAGAATTGACCCGGCGCGCGCGATAATCGCACTCAGTTCCTCGACGGAATAAAATTCCAGTCTTTGCACAATGCCAAATCTGTCTCTCAGGGGCGAGGTCAGCAATCCCGCCCTGGTAGTGGCGCCCACCAGGGTGAACGGCGGCAGGTCGAGCTTAATGGATCGAGCCGCGGGCCCTTCGCCAATCATGATGTCGAGTTGGAAGTCTTCCATGGCCGGGTAGAGAATTTCCTCTACCACGGGGCTCAAACGATGGATCTCGTCGATAAACAGCACGTCGTTCCGTTCAAGATTAGTCATCAGGGCCGCCAGATCGCCCGCCTTTTCCAGCACCGGTCCCGATGTCGTTTTAAGCCCCACCCCCATCTCATTGGCAATAATGTGAGCGATGGTGGTCTTGCCCAGTCCGGGCGGACCAAATACGAGGGTGTGATCCAGGGCTTCACCCCGTTGACGCGCGGCATGGATGAAGATTTCCATTTGCTCGCGCATGGCGGGCTGGCCAATGTAATCGGCCAGGCAGGTTGGCCGAATGGCGTGATCCAGTCGCTCTTCAGGATCATTACTGCTGGCGGCGGCGACCAGGCGGTCGGTTTCTATCATCGTGATGTGCTATCGCTTATCACAGCGTTTGAAGTTTCTCGGCTGCTTGACGTTGTTGGCAGCGTTGGCAGGCACGCTCATGGCCGGACAGCCACTTAAAGCTCAACCCCAAGTGTATGCGCTAGCATACCGTTATCACTTAACTTTTTCATTACGGTGCCCGGATATTTTTTAGTAGTCCTCAGGCGCCCTTGACCACGCTTTTTAGCGCCAGCCTGATCAGCTCCGCACTGGACGGGCCAGGTTCACCCTCGCGCAGCTGCGCCCTTACCATACGCGCCGCGTCCTGTGGCTTGTAACCCAGCGCGATCAGCGCATGCTCGGCTTCACCGACAGAGGCATCACCGCTCCCTGGCGACTGGGTCATGGGGCCTATGCCGGCTTGCGACTGCCACCCTGCTCCCAGTCGATCACGCATTTCCACCACCAGGCGTTCGGCGGTTTTTTTCCCGACACCGGGCAGACGCACCAGTGCAGCGCTATCATTACTCCGCACACAACCGGCAAATTCCGCTGCATTCATCCCGGACAAAATTGCCAGCGCCAGCTTGGGACCGACGCCGCTTATTTTTATCAGCTCTCGAAACAGTTGGCGCTCGCTGGCTTCGGCAAAGCCGTAGAGCTGCTGATTATCCTCGCGGACCACGAAATGAGTGTGCAGGGTAATCGCTTCGTTGATATCCGGCAGGCTAAAAAAAGTGGTCATCGAGACCTGAATTTCATAACCGACACCCTGCACATCCACCAGCAGGTGGGGCGGCTGCTTGTCGAGCAGAATGCCTCGAATTCGTCCGATCATCGATGTAAGCCTCTGGCTGTCGATTGCGCCCCGTTCATCGGCGCCGCCCCCGCGCATAACGGGTGGACTGACTCGGATTGAGATGACTGGTCAGGCTGTGAGCGTGGCAAATGGCGACCGCCAGAGCATCAGCAGCGTCTTCAGCGGGCGTCGCCGAGAGCCCCAGCAAACGCACCACCATGGCTTGTACCTGTTCCTTGGTGGCAGCGCCACTGCCAACCACCGCCTGCTTGACGGTACGGGCACTGTATTCGGCCACGGGTAATTCCGCTTGAACCCCCATTACGATAGCCACGCCCCGGGCCTGGCCGAGGCTCAGGGCGGCCCTGGGATCGCGGGCGAAAAACACCTCTTCAACGGCCATGGACGCGGGTTGGTGCTCGGCAATCAACTCGCTTACGCTGTCAGCGATAATCTTAAGTCTGCGCGGCAGCGATGCCTGCGGCAATCGGATAATGCCACTGGTGATATAGCTGAGCTTGCCACCGACCACATCGATAAACCCGAAACCGGTACGCCGCGAGCCGGGGTCGATGCCGAGTATGCGTGTCATGACCGACTGCCTCTAACCTAGCTATCCGGATGATCCGGTATTGACTCGGGGCTTGCAACGCCGGCTCTGCCGGCCCGTGATAAAAAGCCCCGAATAAAAAGGCGACCCGTCAGGTCGCCTGCTGTTATCGCCACTCACGCGCGCCCGGCAAGAGTTGGGCCAGTTACTCGTTTACTTCCACCGATTCACCGGCTTCGGGCGCGGCGTCGACTTGCGTGTCTGTTGATTCCTCCGCGGCGGTATCCTCAACTTCAGGCTCGGACGCTTTCGGAGCGGTTACCTTTATCAGACCATCGGCCAGCAGAATGGCTGCCTTTTCGTCTCCATTAATCCAGTTCCGCGCGCTTCCCATGACGGCATAGCGGCCGGAACGTTTCTGGTAGACAGTATATTGCGCTGTTTTTTTGATGACTTTCATCATTTGACTCCTGGACTACTCGTTGTGGTTAATAGTGCGGTAAAAGCGATGGTAAAGAACCCTGTTCGGCAAGGGGAATCCATTGAGTGTGAACAGGCCCTAACCCAGCCGTGTCAGAATTTCGTCGGGAATATCGGCATTGGTATAAACATTCTGCACGTCATCCAGATCTTCAAGATGGTCCACCAGCGCCATGATTTTTTCCGCTCCCTCGACATCCAGCTCCACTGTGGTGGCAGCGACCATGGTCACCTCCGCGGATACCGGCTCGATGCCCATGGCAATCAGCGCTTCCTTGACGGCGACAAAGTCTTCCCAGGCAGTCAGCACGTCAATCGAACCATCGTCATTTGTGACCACGTCCTCGGCGCCTGCTTCCAGCGCCGCTTCCATAATGGTGTCCTCGTCGCTGCCGGGTGGATAGCTGATCTGGCCGGTACGGGTGAACAGATAGGCCACCGAACCGTCGGTTCCCAGGTTGCCGCCGCGCTTGGTAAAGGCGTGGCGCACTTCGGACACGGTACGGTTGCGGTTGTCGGTCAGGCATTCAACCAGCACGGCAATACCGTTGGCGCCGTACCCCTCGTAGGTCACCTCTTCGTAGTTTTCGCCCTCGGCGTCGCCAGCCCCGCGCTGGATGGCCTTGTCGATGGTGTCCCGCTTCATATTGGCGCCAAGTGCCTTATCCACCGCCGCGCGCAAACGGGGATTGTCTTCCGGCACCCCGCCGCCCGTTTTCGCGGCTACCACCAGCTCACGAATCAGTTTGGTGAACACCTTGCCGCGAATGGCGTCCTGGCGCGCCTTGCGGTGCTTGATATTCGCCCATTTACTGTGTCCCGCCATACCTAATCTCCCAGCCCGGCGGATAACATCCCCGGGTTCAGTACTTTCAAACCCCATCCCGCCGAGACAGGGTTGAACCCGCCCGCGCGCTTATTCGGTCACTTTCTCGCGCAAGCGGATATTGAGCTCGCGCAACTGTTCGTTGCTTACCGGGCCCGGCGCATCGGTCATCAGGCACTGGGCGGACTGGGTTTTCGGAAAGGCGATCACATCCCGAATCGACTCGGCGCCGACCATCAGCATGACGATACGGTCGAGACCAAAAGCCAGGCCTCCATGAGGCGGACATCCGTAGCCGAGGGCGTCGAGCAGAAAACCGAATTTTTCCCGCTGCTCCGTCTCATCGATGGCCAGTACTTCAAACACCGCCTGCTGCATGGCCTGCTCGTGGATACGCACGGAACCGCCGCCCAGTTCCGTGCCATTAAGGACTATGTCGTAGGCCTGGGATAGGGCTGCTCCCGGATCAGCGACCAGTTCCCCTGGCGAACACAGGGGCCTGGTAAATGGATGGTGCAGCGCGGTCCAGCTACCATCGCCGCCCCGCTCGAACATAGGGAAATCCACCACCCAAAGCGGCGCCCACTGGCGGGTATACAGATCGAGATCTTCACCGAGCTTGCAGCGCAGGGCACCCAGGGCTTCCGATACCACCTTGGCCCGGTCGGCGCCGAAGAAGATCAGGTCGCCGTTTTCAGCACCAACACGCTCGAGCAACTGGCGACGCACCCCGGGAGGAAGGAATTTGACAATGGGGGATTGCAGTCCTTCTTCCAGATCGGCTTTGTCGTTCACCTTTATATAGGCGAGTCCACGGGCACCGTAAATACCGACAAATTTTGTGTAATCATCGATCTGCTTGCGGCTGATGTCATTGCCACCCGGCACCTTCAGGGCGGTGACCCTGCCTCCGGGATCACCCGCGGGCCCGGAAAACACCTTGAAGTCGACGTCAGTCATCAGGTCCTTGACATCCACCAGTTCCAGGGGAATACGCAGATCCGGCTTATCGCTACCGAAGCGCCGCATAGCTTCGGCGTAAGTCATTTTCGGAAACTCGCCGAGATCCACGTCGAGCAGTTTTGCAAACAACTCCCGCAGCATATTTTCGGTAATCCTCATGATTTCCAGCTCGGAAAGAAAAGAGGCCTCAATATCGATTTGAGTGAATTCGGGCTGACGGTCGGCGCGCAGATCTTCATCCCGAAAGCACTTGGCAATCTGATAATAGCGGTCGAAGCCCGAAACCATAAGCAGCTGCTTGAACAACTGTGGGGACTGGGGCAGTGCGAAAAATTTACCCGCATGGGTGCGGCTGGGAACGAGATAATCCCGCGCACCTTCGGGCGTCGCGCGCGTCAGTATCGGCGTTTCAATATCGAGGAAGCCGGCGTCATCGAGACAGTTGCGAATCACCGCCGTTACCCTCGAACGGAAATGCAGATTGCGTTGCATCTCCGGCCGGCGCAGATCCAGGTAACGGAATTCCAGCCTGGCCTCCTCACCCACCCTGGTGTGCTCATCCAGCTGAAACGGCGGCGTTTTCGCGGCATTGAGTATTTCCACCGAGCGAGCGTGGACCTCAAGCATGCCAGTCTTCATCTCAGGATTGATCGTCGCTTCGGTGCGCTTGCGCACCAGACCTTTAATGCACAGCACGTACTCACCACGGACTCGGTCAGCAGTGGCGAAGTGCTCACCGGCATCGGGATCAATCACCACCTGGACAATGCCTTCGCGATCGCGCAGGTCAATAAAGATGACCCCCCCGTGATCCCGACGGCGGTCCACCCATCCACACAATGCCACCTCGTTACCAATATGGGAGGGCTCCACCTGCCCGCAATAAACAGAGCGCATAACATGTATCCTGGTTACAAACTATTACTGTAGCCAACCGCTATCGCTGTTGAATGGCCCCGCACTCAATTACCGTTAGCAGCCGAACCTTTCTTCACACCCTTATCGCTCTTTTCGCTCTTTTCGCCTCTGGCGCTTTTGTCACCAGCCTTGTCGCCGGATTTTTCGGCAGTCGATTTCGTCTCGCTGGCGATGCCGCCTGATTCGCCAGCGCTTTTACCGCCCCCTTCGTTAGCTTTTTCGCCGGACAAATTGCGTTTATCTCCTGTTTTGAAGTCCGTTTCATACCAACCGCTGCCACTCAACCGAAAAACACTGGCGGTGAGTTTCTTCTTCAGGGTCGTTTTTTTACAGGCGGGGCATACCTTCAGCACCTCGTCGGACAGCTTCTGTATGGCCTCCAGTTCGTGACCACAGGCCTCGCAAAGATACTCATATATAGGCATATTCCATCATTCTCCAATTCATTTTCGCGCCCGGAGCGCTCAAATACCCAGACCAAAATCGGCGCGCATTATACCCCAGGCGGTGTCCCACAAGCACTTGCATCGGCCGCACCAGACTGGCGCGCGGGCGACCCATAACCGGGCCGCATTGGGGGGGAAGGGATTGCGTGTTCCTGACGCTCGCGCAATTGGCCGCAAAATGCAATTTTTTCGCAAAAAATAAGGTTTTTTATGCGCTTTGTGCTTGCGGGGCGATAGTGGATGCTATATACATAGTGCCGAGGCCAAGCGGGTCGTGAGTTGTGCTAGCCGTTGTGCGATTTGGCGCCTCAAGAGCAGTTCACTTAATCCACCACAACAATGTTGAAGGGGAAGCTTGATATGGTAGCGAAGAAAGCTCCGGCAAGAAAAAAGGCTCCAGCAAAGGCTCCAGCCAAAATGGCGGCAGCAACTAAACCAGCAGTGAAAAAGCCAGCAGCGAAAAAACCAGCAGTGAAAAAGGCTGCTCCAGCGCGTAAAGTCGTCGCGGTTCGCGAAAGGTACACCAAGTCCCAGATTGTTAGTGACCTGGCTGAAAATACTGGACTGACCAAGACCCAGGTCAACAGTGTCCTTGACGAACTGGCGATTGTCATTGAACGGCACGTCAAGAAAAGTAGCGTCGGTGAATTTGCCCTACCCGGCTTGCTGAAAATCAAGACAGTCAAAAAGCCCGCTCGCAAGGCTCGCAAAGGCGTCAACCCCTTTACCAAGGAGGAAACCGTATTCAAAGCGCGTCCTGCCAGCACCACTGTCAAGGTGACTGCATTGAAAAAGCTTAAGGACATGGCCAACTAAGTGTCCCAACGCCAATCAAGCACGCACTGAGTAGTAAAGCCCCGCCAGTCGGGGCTTTTTATTGGCGATAAGTTTTATCGGGGATAAGCTTTTGTTGGGGACAGGGCTTTGCCATAAGGGCGGGGGGCGCCATTGACGATCAAGGCATAACTCAGCGGAAACTCCTCGGTCGATTGAAAATGCCAGCCAGCGGTATAGCCCGCTCTCTATAGGATGAAGAATAGATAAGGGGTTATAGATAGATAGGAGGTCGCGAACGGCGCTTGCGCATCGTCAGCTGTCGCCTCGTTAAATGATCGGATTGCCTCGAGCTTGAACTTCAAGGCACCCGGAATTCCAGGCCGCTACCGGGAGAGTCCGTGTATTTTCAGTGCCTTCCCGAGCTGTTCGATTCGCGCTTCACGTTGTCCCGGCCCATAGGCTTTGGCAGCCGTCGCACCCCAGACCGGCGCTGGCCATGCGGGATCATCCTCAAACCGCGCGATAAGATGGACATGCAACTGGCTGACTACATTGCCGAGCGCCGCGACATTGAGCTTGTCTGGCTGGAATAGCGCGGTCATCACCGCGGCGAGCGCGCGGGACTCGTCCAGCAAAGTCATTTGCTCGATTTCCTTGAGTTCGAAAATTTCCCGTATACCCTTGCGCCGAGGCACCAAAATACACCAGGGGTAATTGGCATCCCGATGCAGAAGTACGCGCGACAGGTGCAGATCACCAATCACGCTGGTGTCCTCCCGCAATCGATGGTCCAGCTCAAACATACTGCCCCCTTTTTTTCGCTCGCCTTTTTTGCTCGCCTTTTTCGCTCGCCGCCAACTACCGCGACTGTACCGGCCGAAGCCAGGCCCTTACACTAGCGACTTTGTCAAAGGCCTCGAAAATCAGGCCGGTACCAAACTTAGCGGAATCCCAGCCATGCGCGCCACCGAAATACTACTCGCGACCCAGAGAGAAACCCCTGCCGACGCGGAAATCGTCAGTCACCAATTGATGCTGCGTGCCGGCATGATACGAAAGCTGGCATCGGGCCTCTATACCTGGTTGCCCCTGGGCCTGAGAACCCTGCGCAAGGTGGAAAACATCATTCGCGACGAAATGAACCGCGCCGGCGCGCAGGAAGTACTGATGCCGGTGGTGCAACCCGGCGAACTTTGGCGGGAATCCGGTCGCTGGGAGGAATATGGTCCAGAGTTGCTACGCATCCATGACCGCCACCAGCGATCTTTCTGTCTGGGTCCCACTCATGAGGAAATAATTACCGATCTGATCCGCAACGAACTGCGCAGCTACAAGCAACTGCCAGCCAATTTCTATCAAATCCAAACCAAGTTTCGGGACGAAATCCGACCCCGCTTCGGCGTCATGCGCGCGCGGGAATTCATTATGAAGGACGCCTACTCCTTCCACCTGGATGCCGACAGTCTCCAGGCCACCTACGATCGCATGCATGAAGCCTATACCAGCATCTTCACGCGCATGGGCCTCGATTTCCGCCCCGTGCTGGCGGATACCGGCAGCATCGGCGGCAGTCACTCCCACGAATTCCACGTGCTGGCCGACTCCGGCGAGGACGAGATCGCCTTTTCCACCACCAGCGATTACGCTGCCAATGTGGAAATGGCCGAGGCGCTGGCTCCAACCGAGGCACGCCGGGATCCAACCCGGAACATGGAGACAGTTGCCACGCCCAACCAGCACAGCATCGAAGAGGTCAGCGCTTTTTTGAACTGCCCAACGGCAAGCATGCTAAAAACGCTGATCGTCAGGGGCGAGCAGGCAGGGGAATTGATCGCACTGGTGTTGCGCGGGGATCACAAACTCAATGAAATCAAGGCCGCAAAATTGCCTGGCGTGGCCAGCCCGCTGACTTTCGCCAGCAACGACGAGATACAGGCGAAACTGGGTTGCGCGGTGGGCTCGCTGGGTCCGGTCGCCCTGTCCCTGCCTGTTATCACCGACCGTAGCGCCGCCCAGCTCAGTGATTTTGTCTGCGGCGCCAATAAAGACGGCTTTCACCTGAGCGGTGTCAACTGGGAACGGGACTGCGACCCCGGCGTGGTTGCCGATATCCGCGCGGTCGTTACTGGCGACCCCAGTCCGGACGGACAGGGCAGCCTGGAAATCAAACGAGGGATCGAAGTCGGGCATATTTTTCAGCTGGGCACCAAGTACAGCCAGGCGATGAACGCTTGTGTCCTCACCGAGTCGGGCAAGGAGCGAATCGTTACCATGGGTTGCTACGGCATCGGCGTGACCCGCGTGGTGGCCGCCGCGATAGAACAAAATCATGACGCACACGGCATTATCTGGCCAGAGGCCATCGCCCCGTTTACCCTGGCCATCGTGCCTGTTAATGCGCACAAATCCACGGCCGTTGCCGCGGCCTGCGAACAACTCCACGAACAGCTCGGCGCCAGCGGTCTGGACGTGCTGCTGATGGACGAAGAAAAAGCGCGACTGGGTGTCATGCTGGCGGATGTGGATCTGATCGGCATCCCGCACCGGCTGGTGGTGGGGGACCGGGGTCTTGAACGAGGCTGTGTCGAATACCGGCAACGGGGTGAAGCGGAGTCAGTAGACGTGAACCTGAACGATTTGAAACAATTTTTACACGCGCGTCTTGGCAAAGACTGAGATTCGCCCTACAGTCTTTCGGCGGAACATTCGCGCGCTTCGGTACTCAAAAACACCATAATGCCGACACCCAGGTTTGCCTTCAGCCACTTGCATATCCCATTCCGATGATCGGGTTACACGTCAAATTCCGTCATCAGCTCGCGCCGAGCCTGTTGCTGATGCTGGTCATGCTTGGCGGTGAATCCGCTGGTTCGGAAAGCACCCCCACCACGGCCGTGAGCGCCACCCATGAGGGGATGGCGCAAAATCCGCCACCCGCACCCGTAACGCCTTCAGAAAACTCGGGGAACGACGTGTCAATGGAGGCCGCCACAGTTGAATCGGCCTCTCCGGAGGCAGTCAATCCGACCGGCGCATGGGAACTGGAGCAGGCTCTGACCCGCTATCGCCAGGCCATTGGGGAACTCGATGCTTACGGCCCCTACAATGAGCACGCATCCGAAGCGCTCTATGGTCTGGGCGAAACCCTGAAAAACCAGGGGCTTTATAACGAGGCTCTGACCACCCTGCGGCGGGCCATGCATGTCAACCGCGTCAACCACGGCCTCTACAGCCTGTCCCAGGCACCTATTCTCGAATCCATAATTGAAACGGAAAAAGCCCTGAACCTGTTTGAGGACGTCACGGTAAGCTACGACAGGCTGCTTAATCTGCTGCTGAGAAATCACGGCGCCGACCATCGGTCCCTGATTCCCGTGCTTCAGGAACTTGCGCTCTGGCACGTCAGCCTGTACCAGCTCGATGACAGCGCTGCCCGGGTCGACCACATCACATCCGCCAATAGCTTGATCAACGCTGCGCTAAAAAACGCCGAAGCCGCAGGTGAACTGGATACCGAGGCCCAGATCGATCTGTTGCGCATTACCGCTTTGGTCAGTTTGTTTGCCTCCCGACACGAGGGTGATCAGTGGGCGACGGCGCTCGATGCCCCTTACAGCGCCAGCGCTAACCCCGAATTTCTATCCGTGTCGCGAATGGCAACGCTGTCAAAAACCGGGTTTAAAAAGGGACGTCTCGCTCACGAACAAATCATCAAGCTGGCTGAACTGGATGAAGACACCGCGCCCGACCGGAAAATCGCCGCCTATGTGGAAGCCGGAGATTGGTATTTGCTGTTTAACCGGAGCAAGCAGGCCATGGAATACTATCAGCATGCCCGGGATTTGATCGCCGCGTCGGACCAGGCTCAAACACTCACGGAGCAATGGTTTTCCGAACCGGTGTTTCTGCCCGCCGTACTGTCCGCCAGCGACAGCGATAGTTTGCCAAGCCGATTTATCACCGCCGAAGCCGATATCTCCGAAAGCGGTCGGCCCAGCCAGATAAACCTGCTTGAACCCTCCGCCGAAAGCGGCGTCAGCCTCAGGCGATCGGCATTAAACACCCTTCGACAGGCCCGTTTCAGGCCACGCTTCGCCGATGGCAAGGCGGTCGCGACAACGGCGTCGAAGATCAGAATTCCCCTGGTACATTGAGCCAGGCAAACGGCGCATGATCCGATTGAATAGCCCAACCCTTCCGCTGCTGATTTTGGCCCTGATCGCGCTGGGCGGATGTTCAAGCAGCCCAAGCCAAAATAGTACCCAGACCGAAAGCGAGAGCCAAACCTCCGCCAGCGCCAGCACTTCGAGTACCGACGCCGCCGGCGGCGGGGCCAGTACTGCAAACGCGCCCGGCAGCTCCGCTGACAGTGCCGCGACCAGCGGTGCCCGCACGGTGGAGGAAGTTATTGATGACCTGGATGGCGAACTGGAAGCGTCGGTTGCCGTATTTGACGGCATGATCCTTGACGAACGCAGCAAGGCTGAGGCCGCGGCCGCCAGCGCGGGTGGTGGTCTCGACGCTTCCGGCATCGAGGACGAAAATCAGGATGAAGTGCTATTCGAGGAGGGAGACCTTGAGCAGGGCCTACCGGGTTACGGGGAATTTCCCGAGACCGTTGCCGAGGCCGCCGAAAGCGAAGAGGCGGCCGAAGCATCGGCTGAGTCGTCAGCGAATGAGGAACGCAGCGATCAGAACGGCGCATCAGCGCCTTCGACAACCATAACAGGCGGCATTCCCGAAGACGTCGGTGAAGGGCGTGATGACGATATCGTCGCCCGGCAAATCCGCGAAGCCGCGCTGAAGGAGAAAGACCCCGCACTGCGCGAAAAACTGTGGGATGAATACCGCAAATACAAAAACCAGCAGGCCGGAGGCCGACAGGTTCCATGACGCCGTTTTATCGATCCCAGCCAACGCGAGCGACTTTTACACGCTTGTCGGGCGTGCTGGTGGTTTTACTATTGGCAGGCTGCAACGCGCCGATTCAGGTCAAATCCACCACCTACACCCCGTTGCAACAACAGAACGCCATCATTCCCGAAGCCGAACTACTCGATGTCGGCGTGCTGACTTTCGACCCCGGCCTCGATGACCTGGACGAAAAAGGAGAGGCCAATATCCTGCCCGCGATCCGCAATGCCGAAGCGCATTATCTGGCCACGCAATTGACGCACACGATTCAGGACTCCGCCGCGTGGGGAGCCGTGCGCCTGCTGCCTTCCGAGCAGGTGATCACCGATGTTTACGTCAGCGGGCTGATCAAACATTCGGACGGTGAAAAACTGGAACTGGATATTACCGTCAAGGACACCACGGGCAAGGAGCACTACACGAAAAACTACGAAGCCGTGGCCAGCAAATACGCTTACGAGCGGCGCAAAAAGTTGATGCGCGATCCCTTCCAGGGTCTGTTTAACCAGATCGCCAACGACCTGGTTGCGTGGCGTCAACAACTGAACAGCCAGCGAGCCGTCGATATACGCACCATTTCCACACTGCGCTTTGCACGGGATTTTTCACCGGAGGCTTTTGCCCAGCATCTGGAAGCAGATCGCAAGGGCCGACTGAGCATTGCCCGCTTACCGGCGGAAAACGATCCCATCCTGAGCCGGCTCCAGCCACTTCGGGAACGCGATTATCTCTATGTCGACACGGTTCAGGAATATTACGATGCCTTCTCCCAACAAATGCAGGAGCCTTATCAAACCTGGCGCGCGGAAAGTTATGATGAAGTCATGGCCGCGCGCCAGTTGAAACGGCAATCCCTGCAACGCACCGCTGGCGGTGTCGCCGCCATTCTCGCGGGTATCGCCGCCTCGGGGAGTAACAGCGGCGCGGCGCGGGCCAGCGGCGCGGTGGCCATTGGCAGCGGTGCGTTGCTGGTTAAAAGCGGCCTGGGCAAAAGGGCGGAAGCCCAGATTCACGTCGAAGCCCTCGCGGAACTCGGCCAATCACTCGAAGCCGAGGTGGAACCCCGGGTGATAGACCTGGAGGATCAGACCATCACGCTTACCGGCAACGTACAAATGCAGTACCAGCAGTGGCGCGAGATCCTGAGGAAAATATATCTGAGCGAGCGCGGCGAGCTTTGAGCCACTGGCATCATGGCCGACCAGGACGATAAGTTTGAGGCGATCGAAGCCAGCGAGGTAGCGCTGAGTCAGGATCTGGGCCAACAGCGGCAGGCCGAGGCTTCCAGACACACTGCCATTGCCGAACCTGGTGTCTCCACACGGCTGATTTTTCGCTATCTGATCGCCGCGACCGCCCTGATTCTCGTGGCGTTGAGCCTGGTTTTCTGGCAGAAACTTCAGCCCCCGCCCGCCACGGAAGCCATTACCCGCGCGGCTCCGGTCGACACGCCCACCACCCCGGACACAACCATCGACAATGTCGCCACTGACGAACAAGCGTTGCGTGCGCAGCGGCGCGCGGCTCAGGATTTGCTCGCCGAGATCATGGAGAAGCGAGCGTCCCTGGAGGCACGAGAGGTTAGCCAATGGGCCGACACCGACTATCGTGCGGCTCAGGACGAGGTCAAGGCGGGCGATGACTGGTACCAAAAAGGGCGCTTTCAGCAGGCCACGGAGGCCTACCGGGCCAGCCTAAAACAACTCAATGCGCTTGTTGAACGCATCGCACCGCTGCTGGAGCAAACGCTGGCCAGGGGTGCCGCCGCCATCGACCGAGGCGCTATCGAAGAGGCGAGGCAAGCCTTCACGTTGGCGCTGACCCTGGAGCCAGCGAACGAGGAGGCCCAAACCGGTCTTGCTCGCCTCGAACAACTCCCTCGAGTGCTCGACTTGTTGACCGAAGGGGAGCGCCTGCTGGCGGTACGGAATTTTGACCAGGCGCTGGCATCCTTTCAGCAGGCAGTCGAGTTGGATGCGTTGAACCTCGTCGCGAAAAAACGCGTCGACCACACCAGAAACCTGATCAATGAAAGGAATTTCAGTGCCGCGCTCGGCCAGGGCTTCGATTATTTACAGGCCAACAGTTATCCCGCGGCTATCGCCGCCTTCGAGCGGGCGCTCAAGCTCTCACCCGATTCGGCAAGCGCCAGGCAAGCCCTGACTCAGGCTCGCAGCGAATATGACCAGCAACGCATAAAGGCTCTGTTGCGGGACGCCACTATTCAGGAGCAGCAAGAACGATGGCAAGACGCGGTAGCCACCCACCAGGCCATCCTCGCCATCGACGGTTCGGTCGTCGATGCCACGGTCGGTCTTGCGCGCAGCCGGGCGCGGGCTGATCTGGATCAGGCGCTAACCCAGCTGATCGACGCGCCTGTGCGCTTATCCGCCTCGGGGGTTTATCAGCAGGCGCAACAACGGCTCGCGGATGCACGGCAGCTGGGTGCACAGGGCGCGCGCCTGAGCCGGCAAATGGAGCAACTGGAGAACCTGCTGGTGGAAGCCATCACCCCGATCACCGTGCGGCTTGTCTCGGACAACCAGACCAGCGTTATCATTCTCAGGGTCGCGGAGCTGGGACGATTCGCCGAAAAGCAGATCCAGCTGAAACCCGGCAAATACGTCGCCGAGGGCATTCGCAAGGGGTATCGCGATGTTCGTGTTGACTTCACGGTCAGTGGCAGCGG
>JBECKV010000176.1:0-22776 GCA_040235495.1 Porticoccaceae bacterium | reverse complement strand
ATCAGAAGGCGAGACGCCTCGCACCTTGTTATCCGCCGCTGACAGTTCATCGATATAGCGGGTGATGTTGCCTTGAATCTGCTTCAGTATGTCCAGCCTGATACCGGCCGGCGTGTTTTGCCACTTTGCCGGGTCCAGTTGATCGACGGCCTGCTTTGCATCCATTTTGATCCTCCTGGCGCCGGGCGAGTAATAATTTTAGGCAGCCATGACTCGTGTTGTCGCCAACGTGACCTGGATCGACTGTGCGCCAACTCCGCTGGTATTTGAATGGATCAGGAACACAGACGCAATACTTGTCTGAAATATCCTGTCCTTTGAGGGGCGATGCACCCCTCAGTGTAGTGTGCCAGTCACCATTCGGACATTCCGCGGTGCGACAAAGCGGTCTGCGTGTCCTGAATTTACCTGGGTTATCCAGTCCTTGATGCACAGATTTAATGATGCGTAATCACGCGTTGTTGAAAAAACGCTAATCAATCCCTCCGATAGTACGGCCGCGCTAACCTCCAGGTTATACGCGGCCACGCAAAGCACGGCTTCTTCCTCGCCTCCTCGGTGCGCTGCGTTACCAGCCAATGATAATGTGTTTGCAATCAAATCGACACTGCCTCGGACATTCAGGTTTTCGAAAAAGTGTTGTAGCTCATCGCCGAGCATGGCGACCAGCTTCTTCCTTACGAAGTCCTCCCGTAATAAGGCATCGGTATCGTAACTGCCCGCGTATTTTTCCACCAATTCCCGCGCGCTTGGCAACGAACGGTCACCATTGCCGCTTGCACCCTTGGCGGGTAAACAAGTGACAAACAGAATCAACAGAATGATCGCAGGTTTCAGAAATCACTCCAATGGAGCATTTCCAGCCGCCAGCCTTTATTGGTTTTGGTAAAGATACTGCTGCCCGTGCCCGGCCACTGCGATGCAACCGGCCCATTCCGCAATTGATCCTCGATGCGCAGATCGTCAACCAGGTTATTGAATTCGACTCGGTACTTGAACCGAGCCTGCAAAACCTGCGGTCCGGACTCACCCGGTTCGGTATGGTCAATAATTTCCGTGGCCCGCATTTTGCCTATGCAAATATTATCGAACTGCCCGATGAACGCGTTGATTTTGTCCGACGCCGGATAGGCATTTTTATAGTTGGCCCAACTCGACTGCAGACTGGTGGCTTCCTTGCTGGCATAGCCCTCCGATTGCAAGGCCGGAAGGGAGTTGAAACCACCGTACTCGGGGCTGAAAGAAAAATCTCCGGCGGCGGCAAAGTAACGTTTGCCGTCACTTGCCTGAAAAAAATCCACACCCAGCTTTTGTGGCGAGACGCAAAGATTAACGGATTTTTCGTCCAGATTAATGACTTCAAGCAGCTCATCCTCCGTATTTGAACAGCCGGTGCAGAAAATGGCGAAAGCCAGGAAAATAAATGGGGTGTAACTCTTCCTTGTGTTCATGAGATGTTACTCGTTGCTAGGATTTTTTAAACCGAACAACCATTCCACCCATGTCAGCCTCAAGGTCGCTTCCCGCCCGGGTTATGGCAATACCCGAGCTGCCAGGACAGCTGACACTGATGCGGGTTTCGCCGGATGTGTAGGTGCAATCCATGGTTTCCCGGACGCCCTCTTCCGTCATCGCGAAAATCACCTTGCTATCGTCAAGAAAGTCGAATTCCATGGTAGTCCCCTGGAACTCGGCAACATAGTGTCCGGATATGGCGTTACCGCCGCCGCAGGCGCTCAAGCCAAGGAGAATGACCAAGGCACTGGTTATAAAGGTTATTTTCGTTTTCATCGTCATGATCCCTTTTTCAGATTTTTAAGATAAATCGCCAAATCAATGGCGCCATTTTTTTCCGCCAATTCCACCAGGTTCACCCCTCCATCACCTACCGGCTGCAGCGGATCAACCCCTTTGCTGACGGCAAGTTCAATGAAAGTGCGCGCTTCAGCGGGCATATTGAGGTTGAATTGACGTGTGTAGGGATTGTAAAAAACCCTCGTCACCAGATTCAGTCCTTCCCTGTCCGACTGGTTAGGGCTCTTGCTGGATTGGAGTAGTTCGGCCGCGACATCAAATAACTGGTTCTGTAAGGCAAGCATGATCGGCGTGGCGCCATCGTTGGCAGCGTCGTCCGGGGACGCGCCGCCTTGCGTCAGCAACTCGATATAGGGTTTCAAATCAGCAAACGTTGCTATCCGCTTTTGTCGGTAGCGGCTGGTTTCATCGGTAACCCGCGTCTGAAACATCAGCCGATGCAAGGGCGTATGGCCCGCGTTGTCAGCCTGCCCGGCATTCAGCCCTAATTCGATCAGAGTCTTGACATCCTCCAGATTGCAACCGTCCTGATACATGGAATCTATACAGTAATGCAGTCGATTCCGCTGCTTCGCGTCTATCGCTCGCGGGTCGGCGCCTAGTTCGAGCAGTGTCGGCAGGGCCGTACGGGAAGCCCTGATATAAGGGTATGTCCAGTCCTTGCTTTTGAATTCGTTATAGCGCGTGTAAATGTCCAGGTTGAGCTTTTTCCCTGGATCGACCAGCCCCTGGGTGACGTAGTATTTCAGCTTCTCGGTATCGACCTGATAGTCGCGCAGGTACTGCGCCTGATTGCCACTGGCCTCTATCCCGGCGGCCTGGAGGAAGGGGCCGACATAATCCTGTTTATTGAAATTCTCGGGGTCATAATCCCAATACTGGTAGTTAAAATTACCGTGGGAAACTATCCAGACGCCCTTCTTGATCCCCTGGTCGTACTTACCCTGTTCGGCTATCGAGCCGTTGTGATGCAGTTTTTTGTACTCCCCATGCTGTTTTTCATTTTTCCAGTTTTCAATCAATAGCAATGAGCCATCCGGCGCGTACTGCTTGTGCTCACCATCCAGAAATCCCGACTCTACGCGTTTACCCTCTTCCGACAGGAAGATTTCACCATCCTGTGTTTCCTGCCAGCGTTTGAATTTGCCGGCGGGCATATCGGCCTCGTACAGGAGTTTTCCATCACAGGTCCAGTTCTTGTGGGTTCCCCTGGGCTTGCCATTTGAATCGCCCGGCTGGTCCGCTCGCAAGGTGCCGTTTTCACACCAGGACTTGTTGACACCTATCACCTCCAGCCCGCCGCCGAACTGACCCTTGTCCACGTAACGAGCTTCCTTTTCAAATTTGAGCTGCCCATTGGGATACCATTCCCGCATCAGCCCGTTTGGAAAACCGTCCTTATAGGTGGTTTCGGAAGTCATCCGTTGGTTGGCGTCCTTGGCTACCACGGTGCCATTGACCGGCTTTCCGCCTTCGCGCAGGGTGGCGGCCTGTTTATCCAGGACGCTGCCGCCGTAAATGTCGGCCTGGTCAATTTCACCACTACAAGCGGTTATAAAAAGGGACGTGATGGAAAGGAAAAAAATGGAAATACGCGAAGACGTCTTGACGATATGTGAATTCTGAGCGGGATGCATACGGATCCTCCCTGACCTGGCGCCGAGATAAAGATAAACAAGAAGCGATTGGGGATCCTTGTACAACAGCAGAACACCGAGGACCTGAAGCCAACGATAAACCCGGCCCGGAAATGTTGTCAACTACACAGGGATTTATTTGATCGCGGACCCGGCTGTCTGGTGTCACCTCGGGGTGACTGCTTGAATCAACCCGGGTTGTGACAAGCGAGGCCCCAGGGGTGGGAGGGATGAATAGCGGTGATACTACAACGGTGATTAATAATAATTGTTGTCGCCGCATTGTTGTCGCCGCGGGAGTGTTTATTTTGCCTGACCCATGGCCTTGAGCAGGTCCGGGGTCGTGGCAGGAAACCCGCCTGCCAGGGACCCCGCGAATCAGTCGGAGTGCCCGTGGATCAGGGCCCTTCAATCAGGGCCCATGGATGCGTGTCCCTGGATAGGGCGTCGGGTCGGCCATCGGCCCCTGGCCGCGGATCCAGGCGCCGCTGCTCAGGATAGTTCCAGCCCCGGCATCCTGTCGCCGTCCCGGAACTGTTCCAGCCTTTCAAAATAGCTGTTGGCGCCCATCATGCCGCCATAGGGCTGATTGTGCCGGGCCCTTGGGTCGTGCTGACCTTCAAGATTGTAGTAACCCGGTGTACAGCCTGTGCCGCCCTGGGGCCCCTTGGCCGGGGTGCCGAAGACTTCGGCGGACCAGTTTTTTTCCGCCTCGGCGTCGGCGTCGCAGCGAGTGATATCGTGCTCCTTAAAATACTTCACCAGGTAGGCGATGTGTTTGGCGCCTTCGTCCAGACCATCGGGGTAATTGGCGGTAAACGAGGCCTGACCGTTACCGATGATGAAGCAGTTGGGAAAGCCGCGGGTGTGGATGCCAAACAGGGTGCGCATGCCGTCCTTCCACTTGTCCTCCAGGCTCTGACCACCGACGCCAATCAGGTTATACCCCGCACGGCGAGTGTAATCGGTGCCGACCTCGAAGCCGGTGGCAAAGATCAGGCAGTCCACTTCGTATTCGACACCGGCGACGACGACACCTTTTTCGGTAATCGCATCCACGCCCTTGCCTTTGGTGTCGACCAGTTTGACGTTGTCGCGATTAAAGGTGGGCAGGAAGCGGTCGTCCAAACAGGGGCGCTTGCACATAAAGGCATACCAGGGTTTCAGGGCTTCGGCGGTTTCCTTGTCCTTGACGATCTCGTCGATGCGATTGCGGATGTTTTCCATCTTTTCAAAGTTGGACATCTCGAAAATCTCGAGGACTTTTTGCTTCGGCACATCCTTGCCCGCTTCGCGCATGCGGCGACGATAGATCTTGCCCATTTCCACCCAGGCATCGTCGAACTCATCGAGCTGGTCAATTTCGCCCCGCCGGCCGCCGCGGCCCGTAAGGATGGCGGTAAAATCCTTCTGTCGCTTTTTTTGCCAGCCCGGCTTTAGGCTCGCCGCCCATTGCTTGTCGGTGGGGTGATCGTTTCTGGGATCCACCCCGGAAGGGGTGCGTTGAAACACGTACAGTTGTTTGGCTGACTCGCCCAGGTAGGACACGCACTGCACGGCGGTGGCGCCAGTGCCGATAATCCCGACCCGCTTGTCCTTGAGGCCGTCCAGGCCGCCGCGAGCGTTGCCACCGGTGTAATTATAGTCCCAGCGGCTGGTGTGAAAGGTATGGCCCTTGAACTTGCTGATGCCCGGTATACCGGGCAGTTTCGGGCGGTTTAACGGGCCATTCACCATAATCACGAAGCGCGCTTTCATCCTGTCGTCGCGATCGGTGCGGATGGTCCAGAGCCGGGTTTCGTCGTCCCAGACCATTTCAGTGACGCCGGTCTGGAGGCAGGCATTGTCGTAGAGCCGGTAGTGTTCGGCGATTCTGTGACAGTGGTCGAGAATCTCGGGGGCATCACAAAATTTGCGTGGTGGCATGTAGCCGAGTTCTTCCAGCAGCGGCAGGTAGGTGTAAGCCTCGATGTCACAGGCCGCGCCGGGATAGCGATTCCAGTACCAGGTGCCGCCGAAGTCGCCGCCTTTTTCGATCATGCGGATGTCCTCGATGCCGGCTTCACGCATGCGCGCGCCGGCCAGCAGCCCGCCGAGGCCGCCACCGATAATGGCTACTTCGACCTGGTCCGCCAGCGGCTCCCGGACAATGGGTTCACCAATGTAAGGGTCGTCAAGAAAATAGGAAAATTCGCCCTTCATCTCCTGGTACTGCTGGTTGCCGTCGGGACGCAGGCGGATGGCTCTTTCCTCGGCGTACTTTTTCCTTAATACATCCGGATCGAAAGCCTCTTGTTTCGCGGTGTTGGTGCTCATTTTGTAATCCCCATGTTGTTTCAAGATGTTATTTTAAGAAATGGTTAGCAAAAGTATCAGCCGTGAGTATAAATACTATGAAAATCAGTGAGCCAGGGTTCCGGGCTGCTAAAGCCTACGGTTGCGGTCGGTTAGCGTTTCGAACGGTCCGTCAACACGCTGGTTTCGCGATCTGTTTTATTTGCAGACGGAGCCTGAGTCGGCCTCTTATTTTTACACGGAAAGAATAAGTACCCTTTCCTTTCCATACAAGTTAGTGTAGCTGCAAGATCCGGATAATACATTGAATGCCGGCCGTATTGCCGGCCCGACGGGAAATGTCACGAATGATAACCAATCCGGGAGTATGTTGAGCGTGCCGCAACGCGGTGATTTCCGGCATAGGCCTGGTATCTGGCTGCTTGGCGCGATTTTCGCGCTGCTGCCCGAAGGCGGGTTTGCTCAAACTGGCTCAGGTACGAATAAAGCCTTCGATATGAAGCTGTTGAGCCTTGGTACGCGCGCTCGGGTGGGCGAAAAGCGTGTGATCGGGGAGGACCAGCCGGACAGCTTTCAGGCCTATGACGTAATCGCCCGTTTTCAATTGCCCTGGGCGCGGGACTTTCAATCCGATTGGGCCCTGGATGGACACATGCTGACCAGCGCTGGCGTACTGCGTGGTGCGGGTAAAACGGCGCTTGTTGTCTCGGCCATCCCGATGGTGGCGCTGACGTGGTCCGAGCGTATGCTCATGGATGGGGGAGTGGGTCTGGCTGCATTGAGCAGACACCGTTACGCCCAGCAGAATTTTGGCGGCCATTTGCAGTTTGCGTTGACCGCGGGTCTCAGCGCCGCTGTTTACAGGAACATTTGGCTCGGCTATCGCTATCAGCATTACTCCGATGCCAGTGTTTACGGCAGCGGCACCATTGGCGCGGATCTACACATGCTCGAACTGAGCTATCGTTACTGAGCTATCGTTACCGAGCCAGCGTTACCGAGCCAGCGTTACCGAGCACAAGCCGGCGGTTTATTTGCCTCGATGGTTGTCGACAGGTGGTTTAGTCGGCGCTTTCCTTGTTGCCGGTGATCATCGCTTTCACCAGGTTCTCTTTATGCCGCCAGCTGCCAAAAAGGACGCCGGCGATATGGGTGGCGACCAGCAACAGCAGCACGGTCACCGAAGCTTCGTGAACCTCCTCCCAGAACGCTTCCTCGTCCTGGTCCTGGTCCTCGTTGCCGTATTCCTCCCCCACCTGCTCCCTGCTTTGCTGTTTTTCATCGTCGTCCTTGTCCGAACCGGCGTAGGCCCGGTGGCTGATGGCGATTTCTCCGGCAAAGGGGCCTTTGCCTTCCTCGACGGCGTAGAGCTTCATCCCGCTCAGGGTGGTTGTATACAAGGCGAGCAGCAGGGCGATGACCATAAGCCCGCCGGCCGGGTTATGGCCGAGGTAGCGTTTTGGAGAACCGCTCGCCAGGCTTGCGACATAGCGCGCTATCGCCCCGGGCGAATAGACAAAATCGGCGAAGCGGGCGTGTTTACTGCCGATAAAACCCCACACCACGCGCAGCGATATCAGGGTGAAGATGGCATAGCCCGAATAGGTATGGAGCCAATGTTCTTCTTCCCCGGTCAGGTAACTGACGCAAAACAACGCAACCAGAGACCAGTGGAAAATCCGCACGAAGCGATCCCAGACATAAACTTTCCGATGCATCACAGGCGCTCCCTTTTGCTTCCCGGTGTGCATAATAGGGATTGGCTCCAGATACCGACATCGGACGGATAACCTATTCGCTGCGTGTTAGGACATTTGTCCCGTGGTGGCAAACCTTGTGCGATGACTAAAATTACTCCGGATTATTTGATTATGGGTTTCCTGCTGCTGGTGGTTATATCCAGTGGCGTGGATCTGGCCGCCGATTTTTCCGAGGGCGTGGCGCCATTTCATCTCTTGCAGGAACTCACGGTCATGGTTATCGCGGCGGCGGTGTTTTCCTGGCTTGCCTTGCGCATGCGACGCGGCAGGATCGAGCTGGAACAACTGCGACGGGAACTCGAAGTGATGCGAACCGGGTGGTCGCATCAATCCGAACAGATGAGGGTGGCCAAACGCCAGTTATCGGAGGCCATCTCCGAGCAGTTTGAGTCCTGGAGCCTGAGCAAAAGCGAAGAGGAGGTGGGCCTGTTGTTATTGAAAGGCTTCAGTCTGAAGGAGATTTCGGCCCTGCGCGGCGTGACCGAGAAGACCGTTCGCCAGCAGGCGTCGTCGATCTATAAAAAGGCCGACCTGCCGGGTCGGCATGCTTTTTCCGCCTGGTTTATCGAGGACATTCTTTAAAGCCCTTACCTGACCAATCGGCTCGCCGCCATACCGCCATCCTCCCGAATAGCCTCCAGGCAAAGCACGATGCACCTGGTTTGGTGAGTCACAGTAGGCGGCAAGCGATGGGCAGGGGAACTTTATATTTAGTTGCAAGCCCTTTTTTACCAGCAACCCTTATTTTTACCAGCAACCCCTTTTCAGCAAAAGAACGGCGTTGCCTGTTGCTTAGCCCAACCGCGTGAGCATTGACTTGGATAGTCTCACGACAGCGTCCTTCGTCCGCCGTGTCGGGCAACACAGCTGGCGGGAGTCGTTCATTCAGCTGGTGTTAACGGACTCCGGCGGATGCCGTGACAAGCCGGCGCCGTCTTGTAGCGCGCTGGCAAAGCGGCCCTTAGCCGCGGCTCGGCAGCTCCACCTCCGCGCTGCCCTCTATCGACAGGTCATCGTTTTGATTGAGGCCTTTGAGGGCGATTTCCACACAGGGTTTGTTGTCATCGGCGCGGAATTTACGGCTGACCCTGCCCTCGATAAAGAGTGTGTCACCTTCGACATTGTGGTGGCGAATCCGGGCTTTGAGTTTGCGCAAAAAGCCGTCGTCGCCCATCCAGTTGGTGACTGCGTGGGACAGCCATGAACAGCGCTCGGGGCCATAGTCGTAAGCGCCGGGAGCGCCTACCTCCGAGGCAAAGTCCGGCTCCCAGTGTACCCGCTCCGGGCAGTCGGGAATCCCGTACTTGTTTTTTATACCCAAAGCCTGGTGGGACTTCTGCAGCTTATAAGCCATCTTGTGGGCGCGGATATAAAGTCCGCCCCAGCCCTGGGCATAAGCGATGAATCCGGTGATGGTCATGGGTCCCTTGACCATCCGCCGCAACACGTCGCCCTCGTTGACGTCTTCCCAGAAGCGGGGCAGGGCGCCGCGAATTTCTTCGGTGCCGTAAAGGTGGTTGATTTCCGCCAGCTCCTCCTCGGTATAGACCTTGTGGCCGCGGGCTTTTTGCTCCCGATATTTGGTGCCCTGTTCGCGGGCAATATCGCGGTCGGTACGAAAGCACCAGCTGTCCCCGTCGGCGCAGAGGTCGCCAAACTGATTATAAAACTTGACATTGTAAATCTGCTGAATGGCCAGACCCGAGAATCGGGTCTCATGGGGAATCAGATCCTTTAACACGGCTTCGGTGGAAATTTCGTCATTGCGTTTCATGTGTTTATGCCAGGTCACGTCGATGCCGGCAAACATCGCGTGCACGCCCGGCAGGCCGCCGACATAACCGCTGAAGACCCGATCGCAGGGAAAGATAAAGCTCGGCAGGGCAATGATGTCGCCGTATTTGGTTTCGCGGGCATAGTCAGGGTCGCACCAGAGGGGGTTGTCATCGCCGATGCCGTGGGCGTAGTGGCGGATATTGTCGCGCGTAGCCTCGTAACACCAGGGCTCAACCGTATCGGTGATCGGATGATTGACGCGGGTGCGCAGGTCGTCGAGGGCCTGCTCCGTAATGCCACTGTATCGTCGGTCGAGTGTGTCGCTCATGAGTGACTCCCTGAAAGGTCTGTTTGCCGCCTGATCTCACAAAGCTCACGAGTCAGGCAATTTTTTTCCGCCGGTATCTTAGGTAGCCCGGCGGCGCGGGTAAAGGGTCCCGTGGTTCGGCGTGTTCCCGGGGCCTGTTCAGTGCAAATGTCCGACCCGGTATTACGGCTTCAGGGAGGCGGTGGCGCGGCTTTGGCCACCAGCACACCCGAACTTTTGAGTTCCTCGATTTTGTCCTTGTCGTAACCCAGTACATCGCCGAGTACCTGGTCGTTATCTTCGCCGAGGAAGGCGGCCTGCAGGGGCAGAAAGTCGGGGTATTGAGAAAATCTGAGCGGCACACCCGGAATCTCCACGTCACCAAAGGCCCGGTCGCTGACGGTGCGGACGGTCTTTCGTTCCTGCAAATGGGGATGGGCCATGGCCTCGGGTACCGACAGCATGGGTGCGACCGGCACGCGATGTTGCTGCAGGATGCGAATGGACTCCTCATCGCTGGGATTGGCTGCCAGCCAGCTTTCGATGATGCCGATCAGCTCCTGCATGTTCTCCACCCGCTGGTCGTTTTTGGCAAAACGCGGGTCTTCCGCCAGTTCCGGACGACCGATCGCCTGACACAGATTTTGCCACTGATTAGCCAGGGCGATGATGACGATTTGCGTGGTCTTGCCCTTGAACAGACCCAGAGGCGCGACCGCAAAATGATGCTGCCCGGAGCGAGTCGGAACACTCTCGCCGCCACTGCCGCTGTACATTTGCACATTGACCTCGTGACAATGGAAGTAGGCATCCAACAGTGAGATATCGAGATACTGCCCGCCATAGCCGCGTCCGCGGTGGAACAGGGCGCCGTTGATAGCCGCCAGGGCGTGGACCCCGGTATTGACGTCGCCCAGACCCAGCATGGGCAGGTAGGCCGGGCCGTCCTTGACGCCGATCATGCTGGTAACGCCAGCGTAGGCCTGGGCGATGTAATCAAAACCCGAGAGCGAGGACAGCGGACCGGTCTGGCCGAAGGCCGACAGCGAGCACATGATGCACTCCGGATTCAGGGCGTGCACGGTGTCCCAGTCCAGGCCCAGCTTGGCCATCACGCCAGGCGAGTAGTTTTCCATGATGATGTCCACCTGGGGTACCAGTTCCTTGAGAATCCCGAGCGCTTCCGGCTTGCTGAAGTCGAGACACAAACTTTTTTTGCCGCGATTCTGTTGTATGTAATAGGCGCTACGCCGGTTTTTGATGTAGCCGATGGCGCGCACGGGATCGCCGTATGGTGCCCGTTCCACTTTGATAATATCCGCGCCCATCTCGGCCATCAGGCGTGTGGTGGAAGGTCCGGCGAGGTACTGGGTAAAGTCCAGTACTTTAATACCGTCGAGAATATGTTTTGCCGTCATGGGGAAGTTAACCTCCTGAAACAGGCGTCGGACACCCGTTACTATTGCTGAGTTGCTGATTGGAAGTGATCGACTCGCGGCGAAAGGTCGCGGGCAGTATCTCGCGATGCTACCTAGCGCCAGGCGGGTCGGCAACTGTACCCGCGTCCGCCCGGTTGATACCGGCTCCGCTACCGGCCTGTCCGAAGCCCTGCCGGATCGACACCCGACGAAGTACGGACGATGCTGACCGGGACGGTATGGCAGCGCAACCATGGACTCAAAAACGGCAATCGGCTGATCGGGGATGGTGGCATAAAAAACGTTCTCGAAGTCTACAACGCACTCGTGCCAGCGCAGCGCCAGGCCCTGGCGAAGTGCCGCGAACAAGGCGAGGGGCGAATGCAGTCACCCGCGATGCAGTCACCCGCGATGCAGTGACCCGCGATGCAGTACACTGCGCCACTGTCTGCAATACCGGGAAAATTATCAATGCGTATCATCGTGAATCTGGCCGTGATGCTTGTGCTGTGGCTCGGCGCCACGGGTGCGCGGGCGGAATTTGATCGTATCCGGGTGGCGGAGGGGGTGAGTTTTACCCATGCTCATGTGCAGCGCACGGGCGGGGAACTGGCCGATGACGCCAATAGCAAAACCGGTAAACGCTGGGTTGATACCAAACTACGCAGCGTCGAGGAAGCCCAGCGCATCCCTCTGGTAAAGGGCCATGGTTTCAATGTTCAGTTGTTGCTGTTGCTACTGCCGACCGATACGCGATTCATCGATTTTTCCATGATTCATCCCGCCATGATCTTGCCTTCGGGCGAGGTGTTGACCACCCAGAGTGGCCGCATACCCACTGACGCCGAACTGCTGGTTCCCACGGTGTCCTTTACCTATACGCTGGATGAAGATTACGAACTGGTGGAGGGCGACTGGGCCCTGGTCTTTAGCCACCGGGGTGAGGAGCTTTTTAATATCACCTTCACCACCTATCGGCCAACGGCCACGGTGCCGACCGAGTATCCAAATACCGGTATCCGCTGAATTAAATTGAATTAATTGAAGTGATACGACTCGGCTATAGATCCTCGATAACCCTGGCCCAGTCGTTGATCGCCTGCGGATATTTCTCCGGGATCTGCACCGCCCAGCGGTCGTAGCCGGCGTCCCGCAATACGCGGAGCCGGTCCCGGAGTTCGGCAATCTCGCCGGTAAACGTGACGTCGCGGATAAAATTACCGTTTATCAGGGCCTCCTCTTCCTCGCGCAGAAACAGCGCATGGCCGCGGTGAACAGAGAGGTATTTGGCATCCGCCGGTTGGTAACTGTCGTAAGCCGCGCGATAGGCGCCAATCAAATCGGCCATCTCCGATGCCGCGGGCATATTCAAATCCCCCACCCCGCTTTCAACCAGATTGTGGGGAATAACCGCGGCGAAAGGCCCGGCCTGGGCTTTTACTCTGGGACTGTCACAGGCTTCTCCCGCAAGCAGTACGCAGCCGGCGGCGAATGCGGTTTTGATGTAATTAGCGGGATTTTTGCCCTCGGCCCGGTAGGTCTCGCACATCTCCCTGAGCACCTGCACCGACGACTCGGTATCGGTGCAGGCGGTGATCCAGTGCGCGCCCAGTTCCGCCGTCAGTTTACGGATTTTGGGTCCCATGGCGGAAATGTGTAGCGGAATCTCGTCGTCGGTATTGATGAGTCCAAACTCCGGGTTTAAAAAACGGATTTTCCGGCGTTTATTTTCAAACTCCCATTCCGTGGTCTCATTGGCCAGTAGCGCCCGAACGATGCGAATGTATTCGGCCATGTCCTGTAACTTGACCGGCGGCAGCCCCATGGCGCGGCGGCCGGTAAAGCCCGTGCCGATCCCGAAGTCTATGCGTCCCGGCGCCAGTTTATTCAGCGAGGCCAGCGCGCAGGCGGTGGCCGGCGCAATGCGGTTCGAGGGGATGAGCACGCCGGTGGCGAGCCTGATCTTGCTGGTTTTCATGGCGCTGGCGGCCATGGCGACGAAGGGGTCGGCGCACAGCATCTGGGTGTCGTAAAACCAGGCGTGGGTAAAACCCAGTTCCTCTGCCCGTTGCACCACTTTCCAGGCCTCTGACGACGTCGCTAGTTGAATTCCGAATTCCATATTCGCACTCCAGGCTTTGCATTGATTCTAGTCCAGCCTGATGGCGATTTCCCGAGCCCTCGGTGAACATCACTCAAACCTCGCCGAGGCCGTTGGCAGGATCAATGTCGTTCAAGCGCCAGCCTGGTGCCGGCGTAAACCGGTTTCATCGCGGCGGAGCGGCGGCCGCGGGTTGATGCGGGTTGCGAGGCGCCGGTGAGACTATCTTGGCGGTAACGGTAACGGTAACGGTAACGGTAACCGTGACTTTAGCCTGCCCGGCGCCGGCTTGTTCTACCCGGGTTAAGCCGCCATTTCGGTACAGGCGCGCCGGTAGGTCGAGACAACGGCGCCGTTAGGAGTAGTGTCGATACCGGTCATGGCGCCCCCCCCCCCGACCGGGGAGCGCGCCCCGACCAGGCCTGTGGCCAGGGGCGGGACCACGAAGGGGAGGGGGCGAAGAACCCCTAGCCCGGCAGGCCGCCGGCCTGTTTGGCGCCTTTCAGCGACGTGCAGTTAGCCGCCCAGTCATAGCCGGCGATGATGCGCTCGCAGCGGGTCTCGATCAGGTGTTTGAGGCTGGGATCGGTAAAGATGTAGAACTGATCCGCCAGCATGGCTTCGAGGACGAGGTCGCCGACGATGTCCGGATTCAGTCCCTGGGCCAGCATTTCCGAGGTGCGATCCTTGTCGCTGGGTCTGACCACGCCGCCATATTCCTCGGGGCGATTGCGGCCCGAGTCACCGATGTTGGTGGCGACGATACCGGGGCACAGCACGGATGCATCGATATTGTGCCTGCGGTGATCGGCGGCGAAGGTTTCCATCATGCCCACCACGGCAAATTTGGTGGCGTTGTAGGGACCGGCGCCGCGCAGACCGACCATGCCGGCCATGGAGGCGGTACTGATGACGTGGCCGCCTTCATCCTGCTCCAGAATTTTTGGCACAAAGGCTTGCAGGCCGTGGACCACACCCCAGAGGTTGACGTCCACCACCCAGTTCCAGTTGCGCATATTGCAGGTCTCGCTGTAACCGCCCACGGCGACACCGGCGTTATTACTGAGCACGTGCACCTTGCCAAAGGTCTCGAGGGTTTTTTGGGCGGCTGCCTGCACCGACTCCAACTTGCTCACGTCCACCTGGACGCAGGCGGCGTCCAGACCCTGACCCTTGAGTTCAGCGGCGGCTTTCTCCGCTGGCTCCGCCTGGATGTCGCCGATCATGACTTTCATACCGGCCCTGGCAAAGGCCCTGGCCATGCCCAGGCCCATGCCGCTGGCGCCGCCTGTGATAAACGCTACCTTGCCTTCTACATCTTTCATATTGTCTGCCCATGGCGTCACCGCCGTGGCCTCCTCCTGTTGCTGTTATGTTGCGTTTTTAAGCCGCTTTTTATTGCACCGGGAATTATCTCCATGGGTAAAAATTCCCGCGCGCATGCCGGCGAGACAAGCGTGTACGCAGCAACCCGAATGACCCCGAATGAAAAAGTGGTCGGCTAGCTTTGCCCAAGGTGTCCGGTGGGTCAAGCCGAAAGTTAGCCGCGAAGCGCGGCAACGGCGGTAAATCAGAGAATCTGCTATCTTGTCCGGCGCACCATTGACACCGAACACAGGCGATTACGGGCACATGAACGGTAATCTTCAGAACATCGAGTTGATGAATCTGGCCATCGCTTTCGTGCCGGCGGTGCTGGTGATAGCGATGCTCCAGCACTGGTCGTTGGGGGCGGGCAACTCGGTCTACGCTTTCGCCCGTATGCTCGGTCAGTTGCTGCTGGTGGGTTACGTGCTCACCTTTCTGTTTGCCAGTGAAGAGGCCTGGGTGTTGCTGGGGGTGCTGGCGGTTATGGTGCTTGCCGCCAGCTGGATCTCCTTGAGGAGTATCGCCGGGCATCGCCGGCAACTCTATGGCCAAGTGCTGCTGGCCATCGCCCTGGGTGGGGGCGCGGTGCTGTTGCTGGTGATTGTCGGTGTCCTGGAACTCAATCCCTGGCATGAGCCTCGGGTGGTGATTCCCCTGGCGGGCATGATTTTCGCCGGGGCCATGAATGCCGTGAGCCTGGCGGCGGAACGCCTGCACGCCGAACTCAAGCGCGGGGTGGATTACGTGGAGGCTCGTAATTCCGCCTGTCAGGCGGCGCTCATTCCGGTGATCAATGGCCTGTTCGCGGTAGGGCTGGTATCTCTGCCCGGGATGATGACCGGGCAAATTCTGTCCGGCGTGTCGCCGCTGGTGGCGGCCCGCTATCAAATAATGGTGATGTGCATGCTGTTCGGCGCTTCGGGCCTGTCAGTGGGCCTGTTTTTGCTCACCGTGCGTCGCTTTGCCACGCAATCCTGGCATGCAAACGACCAATCCGCGGCAGAAATTGATACCTGATGAGGCAGATGAGTCAATTGTCGATAACGGGTCGACTTGCTAAACTCCGGGGCCACTTGAGGGCGTTTGTGGCCCGGAATATAACCTTGGGGGATACATGAAAACGTTTCTGACACTGGGTAAGTATGCAACGGTGGGCGCCTGGATTTTGCCACTTTTGGCCTTATTCGGTCTTTTTTCCAAAGAGTGGAATCAATGCATTTTGTGGATTGCGGTACTGGTTTTCTATGCCCACCTGGTGGAATTGGTTTTTATCAAGGGCAAGTTGAAAATGCATGATCGCGATACTGCCCAAGATGGGCTTATGGTGATTCTCGCCGGTTTTTTCCACTGGTTGCCGATTATCAAGAAGTTTGACCGGGAAGTTTGACCAGCAAGGTAGGCCAGCAAGGTAGACCGGGACCGAAGCCCTGGAGAGACAGGACCGCGCCGCTTGTCGGTCTTGACGGGCGTATCCGACTGGCGCAATCAAACCCCTGGAGTTGCCGATATGAATCGCGCGAGTGATCTTGATCCGGGCAATGCCGTCAGGGAGCTAAAACAGCAGGGATACACCATCATCGAAGACTTTCTCTCGGCTGGACAACTGGCCGAGGTGAAGGATTTTCTTGCGCATCGGGGCGTCGGTTTTACCGGCCGTAACAATTTCGAGGGCAGTCGCACCGAACGTATCTACGCCCTGCTGACCCAGGGCAAGGTATTTCAGGACATCGTCGAGGACGCCCGGATAATGGCCCTGTGCGACCAGTTCCTGGAGCCCAATTACCTGCTGACTACCAGCCAGGCCATCTGCATCCACCCGGGTGAAACCCCCCAGCCCTGGCATTGCGATGACGCGTTTTATTCCGTGCCCAGGCCGCGACAGCTGGCGCTGTCGACGGTGATCGCCGTGGACGACTTCACCGCCGTAAATGGCGGCACCGAGGTGATTCCCGGCAGCAACCACTGGAGTGACGAGCAGGTGGGCGGCGACTATCGATCGGGTGAACACGAAACCGAAGCGGGTTTTGCCGAGCGCGTCGCCAATCAGTCGGTGGTGGTGGCAATGCCCGCGGGAGCCTGCGTGGTATTTTCCAGCAGCACCCTGCATCGGGGTGGCGCCAATACCGGTCATTCGCCCCGCAGGGCGCTGTCGAACCAGTACTGTCAGCCCTGGGTGCGAACCATCGAGAATTTCTTTCTTACCATCCCTCGCGAAGCGGTGGCAGCCATGAGCCCGAAAGTGCAATCCCTGCTGGGTTATTCGGTGCATCCGCCTTTCATGGGGCAGGTTTCCGGTTCCCACCCCCTGAAAACACTGGAGCCTGGTTTCGTCCCCTCGGTGTATCGACGGAGTCCGGGGAATTAAGCGCCGGTATTCAGGTCGCGTTGCTACGAAACGAAAACCCCGCGCGGCCGTCGCCACGCGGGGTTTCCTGCTTTGGTAAATAGGCGCTGTAAATTACTGGGCGGCAAGCTCGTCCTTTTCCACCTGACGCGCGCCCTTGAGAATGCCGGACATCGCGTAATTGCCTTCGTGGCAGGCATATTCGAACATCAAGCCGTCCGCCATCTGCAGTGGTATCGCCACGGTAAAGGGCTTGGTGAAGGCGCTACGGTCAGTGAGCGTGTACTCATACAGCAGGCTGGATTTGCCCGTGCGGGTGAAACGCTCCTCGAGCTCCATGTTCGCGGCGGAACCCACCGCGCCGGCGACGGAGGGGTTATCCAGGGTCAGCGGTAGCTGGAAAGAGGGGGTTTTGTCGGTGAAGTTTTTGGTTTTCACCACCAGGGTGTCGCCATCCCAGTGGCCCCGGCCATCGCCGGACCACTCGGTCATGCTATCGGGCAGGTGAGGGCTGCCGTCCAGGGGGATGATGCGGGCGGTATGAACCATTTCCGTGACCAGGGCCACGTGATCCGGGGTCTGGATGACGCGCAGATTGTTGTTGTAGGCGCTGGGCACCAGGGGCGGGCCGGCGTTAAAGCCCATCAGGCAGCGCTCGGAAAGACCCAGCGACTCGGGACCGGGCGGACGCCAGCCGGCGGCGCTCAGGCCAATGGACACCACGTCGCGCACCGGGAATTCACTTTTGGTGCCTTTTTGGAGCGTGGCAAGGGCTTCCTTGGTCAGGGCGGGCAGGCGACCATTCGGCGGGTCGACGATTAACGATGTACGCAAATCGCCGGTCTCCGTGCCGTAATCCAGCCAGAAGCTGTTGTAGGGTACTTCGACATCGTGTTCCGCCGGCAGGTCGGTAATGGCGTCGGTGTCGTTGGCGGCGATGGCTTGCTGTTTAAATGCGGCCAGTTCCTCGGGCGTAAATGTCGCCTTGTCGCTCAGCGCCTTGGGTCGCTCAAGCGGCGTCAGGTTACGAAAGTCCCAAAGACCCTGGAGGTCGGGTTGGCCGTGTGAATTGCGCGGTGCCTTATAGTCCTTGTCCGCCAGCGTCGATGCGGAATACGTGCAAAGGGAAAACGCCAGGGCAGCGACGAGGCTACCCGGTGCAATAAGTTTGCTGATTGTGATCATCTGAGCTCTCCCGGAGTTAGGTATGCTGAGTGTCTTAATGGAGTGTGTTAATTGAGTATCTTATTTAAAATGCGCTATCGTGACACCTAAACTATAGCAACATCCTGCCAAAAAGTAAGTGCGTCGCGCGCAGGGAAGGTCTTCATTTCTTGCGCGCGGCAACCGGTTTTCCCGCGGGGAGCGCCCAGACCATGGTCGGATCAGGTAAAAGCGGTATCGTCCTGCTGGTGGCCCTCTGGTCAGGCCCGTGCCTGGCCCTGATTGCCGATGAAATCGGCGATCGAGCGGTTCTGAGTTACGCTGACGAGCTGCTCGAGTGTGGTATTTACTACCAGTATACGGCCAGGGGGATGAGCAATAATCCGAGAATTGCCACCCAGTTAGTGGACGATGTCGCCCATAACTCCCGCGTTCTGCTGTCGGCCGCGCGGACGCTTTTCACCAGTGCCGGCGTATCCGCGGATGCGAAATACACCGCGGTGATGGCGCGGGCGCGTCGCCTGGTGAAGGAAAAACAGGTCAATGGCGAAGGCATCTCCGAACTTATCTTCGATGCCGGCAAGCGCTGCCAGATTCTGGTGACGGACTATCCCGACCGCATGGAGAAACTGCTGAACGACGCCCACGCCCGCCAGTAATACAGCCACTCCCGCCAGTCATAAGGCAGTAATGCCCGGTTTTTGATATCCGTCAACCAAACCGTATAAACCGTGATTCGGGCACCGGTCGATGACCTCGGACAATTGCCTGGTCAGCCCCCCGCTCATTAATCTTTTCGTTATCGAAGAACAGGAGATTAATCATGAGTGGTTCCAGTGCAAACCAGTTGTACGGCCGTATGAATCGGGATGGCACCGTGGCCATCGAAGATGCCGACGGCAACCTGGTGACCCGTATCGATGCCGATGTCTATCCGGTCGACAGTGACAAAACCGCTCGCCACGAGCATCCCGACGGCATATCCCTGCTGCGCGTTGACGCGGCCCGGTTGGGTGTCGTTATTGAAGGGGTTTGATCAACCGCGTATCGGCGGCGGCATCCGATCTCCCGGAGCTGCGGTGCCGCGCCCGCGCCGAGCCGGCGAATGACCGCGGTGACTTGGTTTCGAGCCAGTGGCCTTGCGCCGGATGGCGGCCTTAGCGGTAAGTCGGCAACCTCACCTGGGTAACGCCATCGGGCAGTCTAAAGGTGGAGTCCGGCAAACCTTGCTTTTCGAGTTTTTCCAGGACCATGTCCTGGCCATAGCGCAGCACTCCTCCCAGACCGGCCTGCTGGGCCTGGCGGGAGAAATAATTCATGGTTTCAAATAAAGCGTTCGAGGGCATCACTTTGGCGGCCCGCTGGCCCAGCGCCAAAAAGATCCCCTGCACCGCCACGACATCGGGGTGATTGCTCACCACCAGTTCGTGTTGCTCGACGCCGGCGCGCGTGTCAATGTCCATCCGGTACACCTCTCCCCGATAGCCGGCCACTGTCTCCTGGCGGTCGGTTTTATTAAACCTGACCGTCGCCCCTTCAAACCGCGCCATCTGTTGCGCACCGGGCATCATCAGTCGGCTGAAAGCATTGAGAGCTTCGCCCATGTCGTTCATATTCATGGCAATGGCCGAGCCGCCCTGCCGGGTGATCAGGTAACTGTCGTTGCCGCTTACCAAAACCTGGCTGGTCTGGCCCATCGACAGCAGCACGTGCTGGCTGTCGCGATAGGACAAGGACAGGATCTGACCGCTGGACAATCGCCATTGACTCGCGGAATCGGCCGTCGCCTGCGCCGCCACCAGCACCGTCAGCGCCAGGCCACTCAGTAATCGTTTCAGCATTGCCATGTTCCTCCGCCTCGGGCGCGCAACCCGGCGCGCCGGCACATCAACCATAAAGCGACCAATGGTCGCCTGTCTCCAGGTCCCGCCAAACACCGGTTTCGACCCCTTCACTTTGAGAGTACTGATCTGCTTCGAGTGTACTGATCCACACAGTCCGGGCAATCATTAAGCCAGTGGCCTGCAATATGTCGCAATCGAAACACAGCCTGAGTGCGATTTCGACACGCGACAGGCTTTAAGCCGCATCGCCGAACACCGTGCTGACCAGGTAGCCGGTGTAAGCCGCGTACCCGAGGAGCAGGAATCCCCCTTCGAACCGGTTGATGCGGCCCGGGCCACGAAAGCCGTAGCCGAACACGAACAGCAACAGGGTCAGCACCGCCATCACCAGCATGTCCCGGTTGAAGATTTCCGGCCCGGCGTCGAGGGGATGGATGACGCCGGCAATACCCACCACCACCAGGGTGTTGAACAGATTGGAACCCAGCACGTTACCCAGCGCGATCTCATGCTCCCGCTTGCGAATGGCGATCAGGGAAGAAGCCAGTTCCGGTAGCGAGGTGCCGATGGCGACCACCGTCAGCCCGATGATCAGGTCGCTGACCCCCAGTTCAGTGGCGATTTCCACCGCGCCCCAGACCAGCATGCGGCTACTGATGATAAGCAGTACCAGTCCGACGATCATCCACACTAGAGCGCGCCGAATCGGCATCGAGTGCAGTTCCATGCCCTGCTTTACCTCAGCGCCAAAACTGTCGGTTTGTGCGCGCAGACCCTGCCGGATCATCCAGGCGGTCAGCAGGATGAATACCGCGAGCAGGATAAGGGCTTCGGCGCGGGTGATCTCGCCATCGCGCATTTGCCAGGCCGCGAGCGCGGTTACCAGAGTGAGAATGGGCAATTCCTGGCGTAGCACCCGGGAATTTACGGCAATGGGGCTGAGCAAGGCCGTGAGACCCAGAATGAGGGCGATGTTGGTAATGTTCGAGCCGTAGGCGTTACCCAGCGCGATACCCGGATTACCCTGCACGGAGGCCAGGGTCGAAACGGTCATTTCCGGTACCGAGGTGCCGAAGCCGACGATCACCATGCCGATCAACAGTGACGACATGCCGAAATACCGGGCGGTGAAGGCCGCGCCTTCGATAAACCGGTCGGCGCTCCAGACCAGCAGGAGCAAACCAGAAATCAGAGCTATTACTGCAAAGGTCATACAGACTTGTTACACGCGCTATATCAGGGGGACGAGTTCCGGTATCACAGGCGCTCACCGGCTCGTCGCGCGGCGTACCAGGGGCCCGACATCATACGCGCGCCGGGCAGCGAGCGCATCAAAAGCTTGAGCTACTCACCAGCGTCGAGGCACGGATTTTCGCTTCAGGCGTGGCAGTCCGCTGTAGATGTTCGCTGGCAGCCCCAGCCGATAGCCGACAGTCCTTGCCGATAAAGGATTTCAGCGCTGCTCCTGCCCTGAGGCGCAGTCGATACAGAGGGTGGCAGTGGCTGCGGCACGAAGACCCGGCCCGCTTTGCCCAGGGTCGTCGAGATGGCGTAAGTGCCGTCCTTCGCTGCGTGGTAAAGCTGTCTTTAATGTGAGGCACCAGCGTTCAAGCGGCCTTTGATCAGAGGGACTCCCCTCATGCGCATGAATGCCCGGTCTGCCACGATGCCGACAGTGCTTCGGCCTGCTGCAGCACCGTCTGCACCGCCGCGTCCTGCAGGTCGGGCGGGTAGCCGTACTTGCGCAGGATGCGCTTGACCAGCACCCGCAGCCGGGCACGGGCCGATTCGCGGTGGGCCCAATCGACGGCGACGTTCTCGCGCAAGGACACCAGCAGTTCGTGGGCAATCACGCGCAGCTTTTCGTCACCCATCACCTGCAGGGCAGATTCGTTCTCCGCCAGCGCGTCATAGAAGGCGATTTCCTCGTCGGACAGACCTTGTTCCTCGCCCCGATTGCGCGCAGCGCGGATGTCCTGGGCAAGCTTGATCAGCTCCTGCAGCACCTCGGCCGTGGTGATGGCGTTGGCGTGGTAGCGGGCGATGGCATCTTCCAGCCGTTCGGTGAAGGCGCGGGTCTCGACCACGTTGGTGCGGGTGCGCGAGCGGATGCTGTCGTTGAGCAGCTTGCGCAGCGCTTCCAGCCCCAGGTTCTTCTTCTCCATCTGCTGCACTTCGAGCAGGAACTCGTCGGAGAGGATGGAGATATCCGGCGTCTGGAAACCGGCGGCGGCCAGGATGTCGACGATCTCGGTGGACACCACCGCGCGGCTGACGATCTGCTGGATGGCCAGCTCGCGATCCTGCCGGGTGGCACCTGAGCCGCCCGCTGTCTTGACCAGCGCGGCACGGATGGCCTGGAAGAAGCCGACTTCCTCGCGGATGCCGCGTGCTTCGTCCGAACTCGCCGCCAGGGCAAAGGCCTTCGACAGTGCCAGCACGGCGTCGGCAAAGCGTCGTTGCGCCAGCTTCTTGGCCTCCGGCGTGCTTTCCGCCGCCGCCCATTGCTGCTGCTTGTCGAGAATCCATTCGATGGCGCCGGCCATCATCGCCAGCCGCTCGCCCGGTGTGCCGCCCAGGCCCGTGCGGTAGTCGAAGCCATGGAACATGTCGCGGACGATCTCGTACTTCTCCAACAGCACCGCCACCGCCTCGGCTTCGTCGATGCCGGTCTTGTCCTGATCGGGCTTCGAGTACTGCGCCAGTGCGGATTTCAGGTTCTGGGCAATGCCGATGTAGTCCACGATCAGGCCGGCCGGCTTGTCGCGGAACACCCGGTTCACGCGGGCGATGGCCTGCATCAGACCGTGTCCGCGCATCGGCTTGTCGATGTACAGGGTGTGCAGGCTGGGCGCGTCGAAGCCGGTCAGCCACATGTCGCGCACGATCACCAGCTTGAGCGGGTCCTGCGGGTCGCGGGCGCGCTTGGCGAGAAGATCGCGCCGCG
>JBECKV010000142.1:0-7448 GCA_040235495.1 Porticoccaceae bacterium | reverse complement strand
AGCTGGGCAGTATCGCCCCGGGACGCTACGCGGATATTCTCGTACTTGGCAAGGATCCTTCCCGGAACGTTCGCAATCTGCGCAGCCTGGAGCGGGTGTATCGAGGGGGAGTGGAGTATGATCCCACCGCGCTGTTGGCCGCCTTCCCCGCCCGGGACTTCAATAACCTGGGGCTGGCCTCCTAAACCAGCTCCTAACAGGTAACACGCCGCGCAGGCGCGACTATTTTTTGTTGTAGCGCGACTGCCGGCGCTGGCGTTCCAACTCATCATCGCGGCGGCTGCGGGCGATCTGACCCAGGGCCTTTTCCAGCTCGGTCTCGACATTTTTCATGGCCGCCCGCACCGGGTGCATATTGGGGTGCCCCGGTGGTTCTTTCAACCCGGCCTTGTAGGCTGTACGCAGGTCCACCAATGCCTGCTCAAGGGGCTCCAGTTGCCTGAGCAGACGCCTGGCCCTATCGAAATCGTTAGCGGTCAATACGCTCACCGAAGCAATAATGCTTTAGTTGTGGATCGTTTTCAGTATAGCCCTTGCCGCGAAAAAGGGTGCCGATGAGAGCAATTATTCCGGATAACGCCAGGGCGTTTCTGGTTGCTCGGCCTCCTCATCCAGGGTCCATAGAGGAATGGACACGCCTTCGCCGGCATCTTTGAAAACAATTTTCAGGCGGCTGCCGATGCCCACTCTGTTGATCAATTCCGGTGGCGCAAGCTCACCTTCGGCAGTGGCCAGGTTGCCGGTAATGCGCAGGGCCTCGTGCTCGGTGGGCTGGCCATTTTGCTCGTCCAGGTCCACCAGCACCAGCATGTAAGGCGCGTGTTCGCGAAACGCCGGCTGGATGGCCTGGTGCACTTCGCCATAGGAATGCAGGGTACCCTTGCCTGCGACCGGCTGCCAGGTGGCATCCGGACTGGCGCACCAGGGGCAGGCGGTGGTGGGTGGGTAGCGCATCAGCTCGCAGTGGCTGCACTTTTGCAGATGCAACTGATGCCGGGCGCAGTAGCCAAAAAATTCCTGGTTCTCCCGGTCCAGATCATTAATGCGGATGGGCATGCCCAGATATTCACCCTCAATGGTCATCGTTGTCTCCCGTTAACCTTTTATTCTTTTTGCTGCTTTTTGTCGCCACAACCAGAGGGCTTTAACCCCTGGCCATCACCATGGCCGAACCGGTTTGCGGTCCAGCCCAGCCCAGGTTTGCCGTAAGCTCCGGGTCTTTCACCTGTCGGCAACCACCCTCGCGGTAATCATAGCTGTGTTGGCGACGGCCATCGGTACCCAGGGGGCAGGAATCATCGATATCACCGCGCAGCTGACGGACGTTCTCAATCACCATGTTCAACCCATGGGTATAACCTTCACACAGGTGCCCGCCACTGGTGTTGTTGGGCCGCCTGCCACCCAGGCGCATGGTGCCATTGCTGACATACTCGCCCCCTTCTCCCTTGCGGCAAAAACCATAGTCTTCCAGCTGTAACAGGGTGGTAAAGGTAAAGGCATCGTAGGAACCGGTAATATCGATGTCCTCCGGCTCCACCCCGGCATTGGGCCAGAGGATGTCCTTGCCATAGAAACCCGCGGTGGTGGAAATAGGCCCGTGCTGGTAGTGCATGTCGGTGCGCGGTTTGCTGCAACGGCCCACCACCGACTGAATCACCGCCGGGCGGTGTCGGCAGTCCCGCGCCCGATCCAGGCTGGTAACGATGATGCAGTTACCATTATCGGTCTCCACGCAGCAATCCAGCAGGTGCAGCGGCTTAACGATCATGCGGCTGTTGAGAACATCCTCCACCGTAACCCGTTTTTTGTAATAGGCCTTGGGATTATTTGCAGCATGCTCACTATGAATCACCTTGACCATGGCCACCTGCTCGGGAGTTGTGCCGTAGTCATACATGTGGCGCATAAAGGATTGACTAAACATTTGTCCCGCGCTCATCAGGCCATAGGCCCGACCGAACAGGCCGCCGCTGCTCAGGGGCGCGCGGCCACCGGCGCCACCGGTGCCACCAATCCGCACCTGGGAATAACCATTCATGGCGCGAAAGATCGCCACAGTCTTGCACATACCGGCCTCGATGACACCAATGGCAATACCGATCAGGGCCTCCGTGGAAGAGCCGCCGCCGTAGACATCCATATAGAAATTGGGCCGGATACCCAGATCCCCGGCGATGACGGTCGAAGGCGTGGAATCGTTATTGGAATAAGATAGAAGGCCATCCACATCCCCTGGTCCCAACCCGGCGTCCGCCATGGCTGCCCGCACCGCCCGCGTACCCAGGGTCCGCGTGGTGCAGCCCGAGCCGCGCATGAACTCCGTCTCGCCGACACCGGCAATGGCGTACTTGCCCCGCAGGTGCCTGCCCGTGGTGCCATCCATATCACTGGCCATAAGAGCCCTCTCGTTTATCGTTTTATCGTTATTAATAATGCCTGTCACCCAGTGTAGCGGCTCTCCCAGACGTGAACCACAGCAAGAAAAGAAAAAACCAAAGGGGGTTTTGCGTCTTTTCCAAACGCCGCGCGTCTTAAAGGATGACAACAACCAACAGGAGACAAGACCATGACCTCACGCCTGCAACTAGCCCTCAATGTCGATAACCTCGAAGCAGCCATCGACTATTACTCGCGGTTGTTCGATACTCGCCCCCACAAGGTTCGCAATGCTTATGCCAATTTTGCGATTGATCATCCCCCGCTGAAACTGGTGCTGTTTGAAAACCCCAATGCACCGGAGCGTCTAAATCACTTGGGCGTGGAAGTGTTCGAGACCGGACAGGTGGAGGCTGCCAGGAAGCGCTTTTCCGACAGGAACATCCTTGAACGGGTCCAGCTCAATGAAACCTGCTGCCACGCCACCCAGGATAAAGTCTGGTCGCGGGACCCCCAGGGTATGCGCTGGGAGTGGTACCGTATTACCGATGATGCGCCCGAAGTTCACCTAAACAAAACCCAGGCTGAACAAACCCGGACTGACGAAACGTGCTGCACCGGCAAAACAACGCGCACGAGATGCTGCTGACAAGGTTCTAGACACGTGGAGACCAGTAACCGCGAATGGGCCAGGTTTACCGACCTGCTCAGGGCTTACGTGGCCCGTCGAGTAGGCGCCGACCAGGTGGATGATCTGGTCGGCGATATTCTCCTGCGCCTGATCAAACATCGGGACCGGTTTGCCAACGCAGATAAACCAACCGCCTGGATGTACCGGGTGGCCAGCAATGCCATCACTGACCATTATCGGCGCCGTCGCGCTGAACAGAGCGGCCTTATCGCTGACAACCTCCACGATCACCTTTCAATAGGCGAAGGGAACGCGGTCGAAGACGAAAACCATCCCGAGCCGCTGGGGGAGCTTTCCGGCTGCCTGCTACCTTTTATCGAAAGCCTGCCCGCGCGCTACCGGGAGGCCATTGAACTGGTCGCTATCGATGGCGTTTCGCAGGTTGAAGCGGCAGAGCAGCTCGGCCTTTCGGTCTCCGGGCTGAAATCCCGGGTACAGCGGGGGCGAACACAACTCAGACAACTGTTTCTGAATTGCTGCGAAATCGAATTTGCTAAAACCGCGGGCATTGCCGACTGGTCGCCTCGCCAGGGCGCAAGCGCCTGGTGTGGAACCTGCGACGAGGAGCGAGACGCAAATCCCCTGTAGGGAGCTACCGGCATCGGTAACAACTTAGTCCGTCCGTTGAGGATAGCCCTGGCCAAGACCGGTTCGAAAGGGAGGTATTCTTTACCAGGCAGGACCAGGCCCGTTCAAACCGGCCTGGTTACCGGAACAACGTGGCTCGCCTGGGGCTCTATTTTATTGGTGTGTTCGGTTCAGTAACGGATGCCGCGATAAATCATGCCCGCGGTTTTACCGACACTGGACAAGTCTCCCTGCTCGGCCACCGTGAGGCGGTTCATACCCAGAATACGGGCGCAACTGTCTTCGGACAGCTGGCCGGCGTTGACCAGGCGGAATGCGCCCGCGGCCACGTTCAGATCACTGACGGTAAATCTAAAGCCGTAGGCCGCCCCGAGTTCAACAATCTGACTGCAACGTTCACCGCTAAGCGCCAGGGACTCGTTGTCATCCAGTTCCGTGGGTTTACTGATATCACCGTCGCCACCGATAATCGCCCGCAGCCTGGCCCGTAGCGCCTCGTCCGTCCCTGTTTTTTGCATGAATCTGACCACCTGAAGGGTATTATCCGAGGAACTCGAAGCCACGGCATTGGCGTGCTTGAAGCCCTTGAAAGTCACGTCCCTGACTTTTTCTATAAACGGGAAGAAATCCCTGCTGTTGACATTGAGGCGCAGAAATTTTTCGTACTCATGCGCGCTGAGTTCCCCAGCCTGTACCCGTTGAAACAGGTCCATCACCGCCAGCAGGTCTGACATGGTGAAGTCAAAGCCATATTTTGCGGCCAACTCCGCCACCAGCGCGCCTCGTTCGCTCTTCAGCACCTGTAGCTCGTTGGCGTCCAACTCACTGAAGCTACTGATGTCGCCGTCGCCCACCGAGATCAGGGCGGCCAGTTCATCGCGAAGTTGATCGTCCGTCGCCGTCTTCTTCAAAAACTCCAGCACCGCCATGCCCCGGGAGCTGACTTTTTCAGCCGTGTAAGGGATACCGCGATAAACGATGCCGACACCCTTGCCGAGGGCATCGGTCGACCCGGCACCCTCTTTAAGACCCAGCGCGCTGGCGAGTTCGGCCTGGGAATATTCCCCCGCATTGAAGCGTTGAAACACACCTACCACGGTGTTGAGTTCGGCGACGGTAAACGCGAAACCCCGCTGATCGGCAAAGGTCGTCACCAGCACCCCGCGCCCGCCGAGCAAGGCCTGAACTTCATCCTGGTCCAGTTCCTCGGAATCGCTGATATTGCCATCTCCAACACCGATAATCCCGGCAAGCTCCCTGCGCAACTCATCATTGTCAGCTGTCGCTTCAAAAAATTTGACTACGGCCTCTATTGTCATCTCGCACCTCTATGATCCTTAAGGAAAACACTAGTGCTGAAAAAGCAATATTCAGACCAGCGTGACAGACCGCGAGGGTGATGATTCACGAAGACAATCGGTGGCGGCAAAATGCTATTTTTTGGTGCGCGTTGCACCAGCCAGGGGCCTTTTCGGTGCAAGAATATTTTTGCGCTGTCGGCGACGACACTGGTGGTTGCCCGGCCGGTGCCCAAAGACACGGGGCGCTATGTTTGGATGAACACGTTATCGGGCCTCCGGTCAAGTGGCTTCAAGGCCGAGGAAGTCGGTCGCTCCCGTCGACACGAATACAATTTTTATCGAAATTATTAAATATATATGGACACAGGTGCATTCCTTCGCTATGTTCAGCCTTGCTGCACCACCAACACCGATATCAACAGTTTGATACCCCTGACCTCACTGGCGATCTGAAATCACGGCTCTTGCCAACAGGTCGCCTGACCCGCCCAGTTCAGCGGTGTTTGCCACAAATTACCCGGGAATTTCCATGACACAACCCAGACACCTGCCCAGACCAGAGAGACAGCGCCGGCTCGGCGGGCGCAATGTAAGCAATACAGCTTTGTTATTTCTGGCCAGTCTCGCACTGTCAGTGAACACGCTGGCCGCGGCCGACGACACTCCTGCCGTGGATTGGGGCCGTGATTTGTACATGAGCTTTTGTGTTTCCTGCCATGGCTGGACCGGTAAGGGCGATGGCCCGGCGGGGCCAGCCCTGAAGACACCACCGGCGGATCTGACGCTGTTAAGTGCCCGCAATGGCGGAACATTTCCGCGAACGCGGATAAAACGCTACCTTGAAGGTGAATTGCCGATAGCTGCCCACGGTTCCAGGGAGATGCCGATGTGGGGCAAGGTTTTTCGAAAAGAGGGCACTGGCGCGGAGACCCGCATGCGGTTTTTTGCCCTGGCCGAATTCCTTGAGTCGATTCAGGCAGAGCCAAAACAGTAAAAAGAACCCAGATAAATGGCTCAGGCTGGCGCTTATACACATCACTCCTGTCTCACCTGTTAAAGCCAGAGCAGGTTCACCTGTCAAAGCCAGAGCAGGACAACCTCTGTGTCGGATGAGCCGCCGCGATGCCATTATCGAAGCCAGATTCAGCTTGATCAAAATCATTTATCGAAATATATTTATAAAAGGTCGCCAATGATGGCCACCGATCCAAAACCAGATAGCCAGCAAAAAACGGCTCGCTCGTTTAATCCGTGAACAGAGCACTCGTCATAGTCCGCAGGGAGGGTGGATGGAACCAGGGCTTCGAGGAAGCCAAACAAATACAGGTACTGCGTTATGAACACATTTTTTGGAAAGCCAAACTACTGCGGACCCGCCGTGACCGCCATTGCCAGCGCCGCTTTCGTGATAATGCTTCTAGCCCTGTCCAGCCAGGTACATGCCAACAAGGACCAGAGTTACCAGTCATTGCGTAACTGGATCACTGACGCCCCCGGAGCCAACGAGCAACTCGCACCCAATCAACATCTGGGCATCAAGGATCGTCCGCTGTTGGAAAAATACATCCCCCACACCGCCTGGGAATACTATTTCTTTGACAACATGGATATGGAGATCGCCGCCACACGCCACTATCCGGCACCGGATGACTGGGGCGGCGAGAATACGGATAAGGATTTCAGCATCGACTCAACCGGAACACTGGTCGGTTTTACCGGTGGCGGATTTCCTTTCCCGGAAATCTCCGCCGACGATCCCTACGCGGGTCAGAAAGTCATTCAGAACATGCTCTGGCGACCGGGCGCCAATGACTACGATATGCCGATGGTGACCTGGCTGCGTAGCGAAGGCGGCAAACTCGACCGCATCATGGAATACACCTCGGTCAATGCCACCTATGCGCATGGCCATCACTCTCTGGTTCCCGGATACGAAGAAGTTCAAAGCAAACAGGTGATGGAATTTCGCTCACCACGGGATATGGCGGGCGCCAAGGACATGTCCATCCGCTACGTCGACCATTACAAGGAAAATTCCGGTTGGCTATATATGCCTTCCGAGCGCAAACCGCGCAAAACCCTGGCGTCCGAACGCACCGGGGAATTGATGGGCATGGACATGATCCGCGAGGACAGTATGGGCTTCGGCGGCAAGGTCTATGAGAATAACTGGGAGTACCTGGGCAAGCGCAAGGTACTCGCGACAACCAATGTGAGAACCAATCCCGAATTCGGCGGCCCCCACCTCTGGGTGCCCCATAAGGCCCGTTGGGAAGTCCGGGATGCTCACGTCGTTTTGATCAAACCCAAATCCGATAACCACCCCTACAGTGCGCGTATCGTTTTTGTCGACGCCGAGACCTACTGGACCCACTGGATGTTCGCCTTTGATCGCAAGGACGACCAGTTACTGCGCATGAACCAGCACTACCTCAAATATTCCGAGGACTACGGCACGGAACCACCCCAGCAAGCCCCCTACGTGACGC